>JADGBM010000017.1:36721-39413 GCA_015231515.1 Desulfobulbaceae bacterium | reverse complement strand
CATGCTCATTGTTGAGATCAAGAGAGTGGTCTGGAACTTTTACTGTATGACATGTGGCGCACTCAACTGGGGCAGGTGGTGGGGTAATATTGGTGCTGACGCCGGCAGCCACAGCATCAAGAGCTTCCTGTCTGGCGTTTATGCTGTGACAGGGCACGCAATCGTTTGCGTGGATAGCATAGGTGTCTATCATATTAGCCGCTGGAAAGTGACAAGTGGTACAGCTACCTGTTGTGCTGATCATATCATGGGTATCATTATACCCGTTGTCTGGTGGCGTTGGGTGGTACAGAGTATCTTCCAGTCCGTGACAGTTGGTGCAGTCCTGGATCATGCCAGCGATACCGTTGGCAATAGATGCTAAGACCTCTGGGCGCTCACTTGTGTGGCATTTTTTACAGGTGTCGGAGGAGCCGTCGCCCATAACGTGGATTACGCCGGTTGCACCTGGGTCCACACTGTAGTGACAAGGGGAGCAAAGAACATGGGTCTCCATGTTATCCATGTGACCGCCCCACGGCTGGACATGGCAGATACTACAGTCAGGTGCAGGATCTTCAAAGGTTACCAAGGGCGGAATGTTTACGAGATCCATGTGAGGTGGTTTTTCTGTGGTGTGTGAAATTGGTTTGTAAATCAAATTATAATGATGACAGCTTTCGCAATTAACCGGGTTACCTGCCATGCCATTGACAATTGCATCCTGAACTTCAGATGCAAAGGTGCCTTCATAGGCACATCCTTCGTCGTCAACAACATCACAAGGTTTATCTACTGTATAGCTGTGGCATTGGTTGCAATCGTTTTTATGGGCGATAACTATATCGGTGAAAGTATTGGTGATATGACAACCGCTGCAATCTCTTAAAATGAAAGTGGCGTTGCTCAGGGTATTATGACCGAACTCGTGCTGGGTGGAGCCAGTTGTTGGGTGACATGTTTGACAGGTGATTGATGTTTCGCCGCCACGAGTCCTACCCGCTTCAATGGCATTTCTTACTTTCTGAACTCCGCTGCCGTGGCATACTAGACAACTTGACTGATGGGAGGCGTAAATCTCGGCAAATGTACTGCCCGGGTGTGAGTGGCAGTTGATGGCACAGTTGGCATCGATGCTGAGCATATTGTGCTGGGGTGCAGCCAAGGTAGCATTGTTGTGGTCGTTAAGTGGGACGGGTGACCCGACTGAATGGCAGGTTATACATTCATTAGACGCATTTGGTACAGGAACAGTATTCCCGGCAGCATTACTGATAAGGGTAATCGGAACATGCGATGTGGTGTGGCAGGTATAGCACTTTTTAACATCATGCAGTCCAGTTACAAGGCTGGACTCAGTGTGGCAATCAGCTGTTGTGCAGCTTGCAGTTTGAGCAACATAGAGGGCGTGATCTATATAATGGATTACAGGTGTTTTTTTATCCAGATGGCAGGCAAGGCAGTCTATTTGACCGCCAAGTTGTACTACTTGGTCAATAGTTGTACCCGTTGGCGCATCAACGTTAATGTCTCGACTCGCCAGATGGCAGGTCGCACAGGATCCAGGGCCGTTAGTTGGCACATTATGCAGATCCTTGATGTCCTCCATGGAGGCCAAGAGATCGGTGATTGGACTCTGATGACAGAAATCACATTGAATACCTGGCTCTTCCTGGGCCAGATCGGTTGCGGTGACGGCTATACTATGCTCTGCACTGCCACCGGCTGTGCCGTGAATATGGGCATCAAAATATGTGGCGTGGCAGGTCTTGCAGGTGTTCGGAGCCGGTAGCAAGGCTGTTCCGTATCCGTTGACACCAGCCGTTAAACTTCCATCATCAATAATGTTTGTATGGCAATGGGCACAGTCGTTATTGTGAATTAATGTACTGACGATGATATTGCCGGTGTGGCAGGTGGTGCATTCCGGGTGGTCAGAAAGTCCACCATGGTCTTCGCGAAGATGGCCTGTCGCAAAGTTTGCAACGTGGGGTTGGTGACAGCCGCCGCAGTTAACAGGGGTGCCAATATAATGGTTCCTTGCATTGCCCCAGCCGTTTATGCCTGTGATGAGTGTACCGTCATTTGATGCAGCATGGCATTTTTGACAGTCGGCACTGAAGGTGTCGCCGTGAATGTGTGTCATGATGCCGCCAGTGTGACAACTTTGACAGCTCACGAGTCCAGATATAACATCGTGATTCTCGAACTGATGTCCGGTTGCAAAATCAGTGTCATAGAATGGATGACATGTCGCACAGTCCCCTCCGGCAGGAGAGTTAATTTCCCATGGAGAAATGAGTTCGCCGCCGCCGTCAGGATTGGTATGGCAGGTTCCGCAGCCGTTTCCACTCTGGTTGTGGATGGCCATGTAGGTATCGTTGTCGCCAATATTGTCCTTGTCATGGCATGAAGTACATTTACTGATTCCCGTGACCTTAAGTTCTGCCACATGATCGATATTGCCGTGTTCTGTGATGTTGTAATCATGGCAGACAATACAGGTCGCATCTGCTGTGCCAAGTTTGCCGTTGGCCATGGCGGTGTCAACAGTACTCTGCAGGGGCAGGTTTTCGGTGTTGGCTTGGGTTGAGGCATCATATTTATGACAAAGCTCACAGGAGGTGATGGTAACCCGGCTATGTAAGGCATCTACATCGGCTTGCGACACTAAAGTACCCGTACCTTTTTTGCCGAGTTCTGTGATATCACT
>JADGBM010000017.1:0-36572 GCA_015231515.1 Desulfobulbaceae bacterium | reverse complement strand
CTGCATGGCACAGCTCACAACCAATTCTGGTGGTGAAATTGGAGTTATGGGTATATGGACTGGTCATAACATGACCGGTATGATGACAGTTCTGACATGTTGCATCATACGTGACAAAGGCACTTACTTCATGATTAGGCGTTATGTGATTGTAGAAGTCGGTGGCGTAGGTTGTGTGACAAATCGTACAGTCACCGCCGTCGAATTTGCCGGCAGCACTGCCCTTTAACTCCCCGGTAACAAGCGTATGGCAACTTTCACAGAGACCTTTATGCATCTTCTGGTCTGCGATGGTATTTGCTGCAGTATGGCACTCTTCACAGGTGTTGTCAGTAGTTGTAGTGACAAAGCCCTTAAACATGTGAGTGCCAGGGGAGGAGTGTCCTGTAAAGAAATCGGCAACATGACTGGTATGGCATTCTGCACAGGTAAATGGGGCAGTCTCACCAGCACCAACGGCTGTAGCAGCAGTGCCAATCAGGGCAAAGGTTGTTTGATCATGGCAGGTGTCGCAGAGCTTATGGATACCAATAGACAAGTCGGTTTCATAGTGGCAGGTTACACAAGTTGTTGTTGTTGCGAGGGTTTGAGGGGTCTCAGGATCATGCGGCATAACATCAGAAGGATGTTCTGTTTGTGGATCAACAATCAGTGGATCTGGGTTGGCCAATCTACCACCATGGCATTCCCGGCATTCAATTGGGCGCGGTGATGGGTTGCTGCTTCTGCCGGCATTGATGATGGTTTGAAATGCTGGTTTATGGCAGGAATCACAATCAATAATGGTAGCATTTCTGGTAAGAAAGCCAATATGTTCGTTGGCTGTGGTGATAGATACATTCCCAGCGCCGTGGCAGTTGGTACATGCAGGTAATAGGGGCAAGTTGGTTACAGGCTGCTCGTAGGCTTCGAAGACAATTGCATCATGATCTGCCTGGTGAGGAATTACTGTGTCGATGGTGGAATGACAGAAAGTACAACTACCTGCGCCGGTGGCGGCACTGCCGACAAGAACACCAGTCAAGTCTACATGGCAGTTCGTACATGTACCTTTATGGACGCCAGTAATCATCGCCGTGCTGTGACAGCTTGTACACTCAGGTGAACTGGTAAGGGCGGCATGAGAGGGGGTGTTGTGGCTTTTGTAGTTGGCCGCCCTGGTGGCGTGGCAGCTTGCACAGGTTCCGGCTCCGCCGGTAGCGTTGCCATTTATTCCTGATCTTAATGCGCCTGAGGCTGGGTTGTGGCACGTGTCGCAGCTGTTGGTTATGTGTATGTCTTCAGCGCGTCTGGCTCCAGTGTGACAACCAGTACTAACACAGTTTGGAGTGGCCAAAACGTTGGCGAGGTTGTGGTCAACCGGGTTAGTATGTCCGGTAAAGAAATTAGCATCTCTTGATGGATGGCAGAAGGCGCAATCCCCGGATCCGTTACTGGCGTCGCCATTTGCTCCGCCTCGCATTACACCGGTGACGGCGGTGTGACAGGTAAGGCAGCTGTTAGTCGCATGGACTCCATCTACCATGTCAGCTTCGTTGTGGCAGGCAACGCATTTAGCCGTAGGCAGAATTTTAGTGTTATGATTCGGTTTAACATGGAAGAAAAAGTCTGCTGCATGGTCAGTGTGGCAGCTCGCACAGTCTCCAGCTCCAGTGAGAGCTGAGCCACGGCCAGTATACCCTGCTCTTAATATGCCGCCTCGCCCTAAGTCATGACATATTCCGCAGCCACCATTGTGAAGGGTTGGTTCAATGACCAAATCGCCAGTGCTGACATGGCATGTTTCGCAGGTGTTATTAATAGTAGCTCGTACTTGGCCAAGATGATCGCCGCCTTTGATGTGGTCCCAGAACGTTGGTGTGGAATGACATGTGGTGCAGATGTTCGGGTTTCCGAAACCGATATCTGTTGTGGCGTGACCAACAGCAAGTGAGATGAGTGTTACTGGTTTTGTGGTGCCGGTATGGCAGATAGTGCAATCATCATGGAGTTTAGGGTCAGTTGGAGAAGCGGTAAACGAGGAGTCATGACAGTTGGTTACACAATTTGTTGTTCCACCGGTGACAAACGTGCTGTGGTCAACAAAATGGTTAAGCTGTCTATCCCAGTGACAGTCAATACAATTTAAAGTAATTGAGTTTGTTGCGCCGGACTGAGCAATGGCATTAGCAACAGAGTTATAGGCAGGGTTAACTGAGGTAGAGGCGCCGTTTGTTCGAGTTGAGTTGTGGCAGGTACCGCATTGACCGCCGCTGACGTGTGTTTCAAGAATGGCATTCCAATCGCCAAGCTGGCTGGGGTGACAGAAATCGCAGGTATTGCTGTCTGAAATGTCACGCGCAGGGTCGTAACTGAGCCAATGGGTAATTCCTGTATCCGTCCCGTGATCATGACTGTTGAAAGCGCCATGGCATATTGCGCACTCACCACCGCCGGCAACTGCAGGCGCAATTAATCCGCCATTAATCGCGGTATCGTGGCATGTGGCACAACCGTTGACAGAGTGCACTTCGCCAGTCGAAGAGAATGGCGTTGTGGATGCCGGATGACAACCGCTACAGTTGAGTATTGTTGTGCTTTGGTCGATGCTCAGAGCTACGCTGCTGGAGTGGTCAAGTACTCCGCCCACAACAGAACCTCTGTCGTGGCCATCAAAATATCCTTCATGACACCAAACGCAGTCACCTGCGCTTATACGAGTTGCAGAGCCATACGCGGTTTTAAGGGTAGAGTTGCCGACTTCAGGGCTGGCTAATTCATGACATTTGATGCATTCGCTGCCATGAACACCCATGGGATTGTTGGCGGCGTGTGCGTGACAGTTGACGCATAACGGTGTGTCAAGGACTGCTGAGTTGCCGGAAGTGGAGTGGTCAAGGCCACTGGGGGTGAAGCCTGTTTCTCGGATATGGCAGTCGGAACAGTCGCCGGCAACATAAGCACTATGACCACCAGCAGGGAAAGTACCATCGTTGCGGAAACGTGGGGCAAGTGTCGTCGGGTTACTGGTTTTTGTGTGACAAACCTGACAGATACCAGTTGTAAGACCGGATCCAGTTGCATCTTCCTCAACAAAGCCACCGACTGGATCAAAAAATTTAACTGGAGCCTCTGTACCGTCCTGCAAAATAAAGTTTTGTTTGATCAACTGGCCGTAAATCAGGCCAAAGGTGTTCGATGATGGTTTAGTTGTGGTGTTGATTTTTGTGAGATCCAGAAGTCCATTTATGACTATTTGGTTGCTGGCATTGGTTGAATCAATGACATAGCTGTCGACAGCATTTTCAGTGTCATGGACAAAAATGAGACCTCGGCCTGGAATAGCGTTATTTTTGTTCTCCCAGGTGATTGTATCCGTATTGCTGTCGTACGGAATAGACCATCGTATATCATTATATGTGAATGGGGTGTCATAGGTAATTGTTGTCTTGCCTGACTCCGGAATGTTGAGCCTAATGTTTATGTTGGTATCATAGGGTGCTGAGATAGTTCCCGTAACCAGGTAGAGTTTCGCCTTGTCGGTTGAATTGGTGCGCCATTCGAGCTGTTGCTGATAGTGTGGCGAGTGGCAGTCAACGCAGCTTGTGTTCCACGTTCCATAACCGTTGGAGAGAGTAGCTGAAGTATGGGGTGCCATGGTGCCTTTATGCACCTGAGTAGGGCTACCATCATGACAGCGGAGGCAGATCTCTTCGGAGAGGCCGGCAAAGAAGTCTTGAGCTGTGCCTCTAGCCGGAGAATAGCTCCACCAGAGAGAGTATTGATGACAGTCGCGACATTCAATGTTGAAACTGTTGTTGTGGGGAGCGTCGGTAACGTCATTTGAGTAAACGTTACTGGCGAAGAGCACCGAAAAACACACTATGGCAAAGGCAATAGACTTTTTCATCACTTTCTCTTTTGAAGTTTGATTTTTAATTCAATACGGGTAGCCAATTTTAGCGCCCGTAAGTAAAAGACCTGTGAGCTACTGTTTTATTGTTTAACTTGCTGTAATTACTAAATTTTTGGCTAGTACGTGGCATCTTATAAGCAAGAAGCGTGCCTAGACTGTTTAGCTGCAGGTGGCTCGCATGAACTGCTAGTAGTGGTTAAACTTTTTGTTGTGCAGGATGGCATGGAAGGGTGTGTTGTTGCGTTTTGTATAACCGGGCGTGTGGCGCATATCTGGAAATAAATTGCCTTTTAAAAACATAAGGATTTGGATGGAGTTTTATCGTTTGCAGCTGGTTAGCTGAGCAAAAAACGAGGTGACACTCATTATTTGCTGAAAAAGAGCGATGTGGGGGCTTTTACACTATGAATGAAAATTTACAGGGGAATTTTCTTGCCAGGTCAATTGCAGAAGGCGGCAGACAACACACCCGGCGGCGAAACTTTTCGGACAGCCTCCGAGGGCCTTTTCAGCTGCGCTTCAAGAGGATATGGAGTTGTGCGCCTTGGCCCGGGCCGTTACTTTCGGCATAGATCTGTCCTTGAAGGGCTGCGATACTATTGGCGCACCAGTGTAAACCCAGGCCGGAGCGTGTTGATTTGCTGGAGATGCCTCGCTGGAAAATCTCTTGAAGGCTTTCATGCTTAATGCCCTCGCCATTGTCAGAGACAGTTATGTGTACCATCTCCTGACTGCTGTCATGGAAGAGTTCAGCGTTAATCTCGACTTTGCCGACTTTGTTTCCGTAGCGTAAAATGGACTCGATCGAATTAAGAATTACATTTTTACACACTTGGAGCAGGATAATTCTCTGTGTCTTGATAGTACCGATCAATTGTACGTTGTCTGAAACAGTGACAGAGACTTCTTCCAGAAGGCTGGTTTTGATAAGTGACAATGAGTCCTGGAAGAGTTCCTGCAGGGAGACGTCTTCAATGAGCCTTTGGGAGTTAGCCAGTTGGCTTTGCTCCTCAATAATTCGTTCGATAAGGGTAGCTCTATTTTGCATTACTGCCAGCTTGTCCCGTATCTTTTTTAAGGCATCCTGGGAGTTTTCGATGAGAAGGCCGCTTAGGTCGAGCAGGTCATTTTTACGGGCTGAGTCGATGGTGTCATCGCGTAACTCGTTAAGGGTTGGAATAAATTGGAACAGCTTAATGCTTTTCACATGGTGGTAGATTATTTCTGTATCAACAATAAATGGTGAAAATGCGTTCTTAATATTGTGGAGAATGCCGGAAACCATTTCTGCCATACCTGAATAATATGATTGTTCCAGCAGTTGCTTCTGGGAACTCTGGAGCCGCAGCATCATCTGATTAAAGGCCTTGGAGAGTGCAGTGAACTCATCATTGCCCGCCAGAGCTATCGGGGTGCTTAAGTCGCCTTGGGAGACCCGTTCTGTGCCGCTAATCAGTTCTTTCATGCGGGGGTCAATGATGAGCAGGATGATTGAAAGGGACATGGTCATGGCAAAGACGAGAGTGATAATTGACCCGACAACGAGGATTATGGTGTTTCTGTTTGTCATGGCCCGGAAGGTGTTTTCTAGACTTTGCAACTCTTCTTGCTCGTGCTCTATCCACTCGTCAATGAGGGATGCAAAGGAGCGGTATAGGCCGTCAACGTTGGCCAGGACAGCTTCCTGGGCGTGCCTGCTCTTTGTTCCTTGATCGGCAATATGTTGTATTTTTTCAAGTTGTGTATCGATTTCTGTGTACTTATCACGCAGCTCTAGTGCCTTTCGGCTTTCGCCTTCTTCATTTTCCTTTTCGTCAGAAAGAATATAGTCGAGTTCTATTGAAATGGTGGTCATGAGATCTTTAATTGAGCTGTCTGCCAGGATTTTAGTTTTCTCATATCGTTTGAGCTGCTCGGGTGAAAAACCAAAGACCACACCAGTCGTCGCCTCTTTCAGTTGGCTGCTAACGGCATGTTTAATATTCAGGACTAAAATATATTCATGATGCATACTGTCGAGTCTTTTGTGAAAGTAGACCTCTTTTGATGTTTCAAAAATGTGAATTCCAAGCAGGCCGGCTATCAGGAAAAGGCTGGTGGTAAAAACAAGTATGACTTTGGTTCGTATCAAGGTTTATTCTCCTGGGGTGATAAATAGACGACAAGAGCCAGCAGTAATGAAAATAAAGTTGTTGCTGAAGATACAATGTGCTGGGTCTTTTATATAGTAGCAAAAAACAAATGCGTGTACCACCGTAAGATTTTATGCGAAAAATCATTTGATGATTGATGAAAATATCATTACACTCACCACGGTGCTTGGAATAATAGAGATATGACTTGTTTGGCAGGTAATTAGGCTGCAGCTAGATTGAGGCGATGCCCGGGAGTATGGTAATGGAAAATGAGGCCCAAAAAGAGATTAGAATACTGGTTGTTGACGATGAAGAAGGTGTGCTTGATTCCTATAAGAGTATTTTTGGTCTTTCTCAAGAGAGTGAATCTGATATGCGGATACAGGATTTGCAAGCGAAGCTTTACGGGACAGCGGCGAATCCGGCAAGTTTGTTTTCGTATCACATAACATGTCGGCAGCAGGCCAAAGATGCGCTGCAGGCTGTACGAGAATCATTGAACAATGACCAGCCGTTTGCCATGGTCTTTCTTGATGTTAGAATGCCGCCTGGTCCCGATGGCGTTTGGGCCGCTGAGCAAATAAGAAGTCTTGACCCCCTTATTAATATAGTTATTGTTACTGCCTATTCTGATATTGATCCGGAGGAAATCTCAGCACGGGTCCGGCCACTTGATAAACTTCTTTATATTCAAAAACCATTTCACACCCAGGAGGTCCAGCAGTTTGGTGCCGCACTCGGAGCGAAGTGGGTCGCTGAAAAGCGTATATTGCATATTAATAAGGAGCTGAGTCAGAAAGTGGAGGAGCAGACTGCCGATCTGCGCTTGATAAATGCCGCACTTGAAGAGTCTATTGTTAAGCTGCAAAATTCCGAGCGCCGCCTGATCAAAGCTCAAGAAGAGGTGACCACCAAAGCCAATGATTTAGAGGGCACAACCATTGCCCTGCAGCAAATGGTCAAGAAAAACGAACGAGACCAAAAGGAAGTGCAGGATAAGATTCTCTTCAGTGTTAATGAGATGATCAATCCCTATATTGAAAAACTTAAAGAGTGTAACCTTAATGAAGAGGCCCTTGTTTGCGCTAATATAATCGAATCAAATGTTGGTGAGATTGTTGCCCCTTTTATGCAGGGTCTTGCCTATAAGTACTTTCGTCTGACTCCCAAGGAGATTCATATAGCGAATCTGATCAAGCAGGGCAAAAGTACCAAGCGCATTGCTGACCTGCTGAATCTTACTACGCGTGGTGTCGAGTTTCATCGCGATAAAATACGCAATAAAATTGGCATTAAGCATAGCAAGTCCAACCTGGGTGAGGTTCTGAAAAACCTGGAGATTGAGTTTATAGGGCGATAGGTCGATGCTGCGGTATCGGAAGAAGAGTCTTGATGGGGGTGAAGTTTTAGTCGTTCGTTCTTTTCATGAGGGCGCGGGCGATTGACCCCGGTAAAAGATGCCCCCCAGACGGGGAAAGGACAATGAAGTCGTCGGCAGGGATCTGACTTTTTTCTTTTTCCAGGCGCTTGATTTCCCCTTTGAGGTAGTCAGATTCGCTTTGCGCTTCGGTGAGTTGGTCTTGCAGGGCCGCGTTTGATTTCTGGAGCTGCTGGTTTTCGCTCGTTAGGGCGGCTATTTCGGACTCTTTTTCTAGGATTCTCTGCTCGGAATCAGCGGCGTTGTCACCTGCAGCTTCAGTCTGCGCTGCGGCCAACTCTTGCCGGTACTGCTCACACTCTGCCTCCCATTTTTCGTCAAGCTCCAAAAGCTGCCTGGTGGCTTTCTCCCGCTCTGCCTTACTGGTTGCCAAAATACGGCGGCGCTCTCGGGTGAATCTTTCCTGTAAAAAAATCAGTGTACAGCCAATGCCAACCGAGATGCCAAGTAAAATATAAAGTAGGGTTGTCATTGGTAAAAGCTTGTTCTCAATAATAATTGATTGAGCATGGACAATTTAGTTCAATAAGTGGGTCGGACGTCGTCAGCCAATCGAGCCGGCAAAGCCAATTTTATCCCAATGTTCCGGGGGGAGATCCAATGCAAGTTTTAGGGCGCCACCACAGCCGGAGAAGTCGGGGTCGTCAACGCAGAGAACCGTCACTTCGCCGTAATCTTTCAAACGAGCGGCAATCATCGAGGCAAGGCCCTTGATGTTTGAGCCTCCGCCTGCAAGGTAGATATTGTTTAATGCTTCCTGTTGATTTTCCGGGTCGTAACTTTTCATTACAGTAATAATATTTTCGACGATATCGGGCACTATGCTCTCGCATACGCTGCGTATCTCTTCAGTGATATCATATTCGGCAGGTTTGCCATCGATGCGTAGGGTTGCTTTAATCGGTCCGGAGGGGGAAACGCCGACAAAGGCATGCTGTTCTTTAATTGTTCGAACAAGGTTGCGGGTAATCTGAACATCGAAATATCGTTGTTGAATAGCTGACTCAAGGCGTTCGTCGATGTAGTCGCCACCCTTTAAGAGTGTTACCTGGTCTTTGGGGCCGGGAATGGAACCTTTGACTCCACATATGTCGACAGTACCAGCGCCTATGTCGACAACAATGCAGTTGTTCAGCTTATTCATGTGGTAGGCCACCATGAAAGGCTCAGAGACAACAAGGGCAGTGGTCATGACTTCATGGGCAATTTTTAAAAGAAGTTCCTTGTTCATTATTGAGGCGCGAGAGGGTACGCCGATAATTCCTGAAACCGGAATGTCCTCACCTTGCTTGGCTTCAGTAATTACGTGTTTGAGCAGCTCAAGGGCGGCACTGTAATCCTTCTCACTGGCTTCACGAACTACGCCATCTTCGAGTGGATGATACAGGGTTAGAGCGGAACGGTTCTTTAGGGCTTCATCGCCAAAAACCTGTGCCTTGCCGAGAAACTTAATGCCGATGATATCCTTTGGGTAACCGACAATGGATCGGGTGATTTTTTTGTATCCGCGATTCGACATTACGGCGGTTCGTGAGGTTCCGAAGTCGATTCCGAGCAGTAACTGGTTACTTTTCGTGCTTTGATCTTCTGGCATTGTGCTTCCCCGTAGTTTGGTTCCAGTAGGATTTTTTAAATCAATTGAAGGTGCGAGTATCAGCGCATCATCAATTTTAATACAATGGCGGGGTGAAGATTGTCAAGTGAATTCAGGGTGATTGGCTGTTAATGCAGTAGCTTGTTAGCACTTTTGACGGGAGGTGGCTGGCAATGATTGTCAGCGGGCGGAAAAGTAAAAAGGATGTGCCGCAATAGGCCTTTGACGAATGCACGGCATCATGCTATGTTACCCAGGATTTTTCTTGATGCGTGGGGGAAATAGAAAAACTTTTTGATGAAAATTGTAGTAAACCAAAAAACATAACTCTTGGAGACGGTTCTTATGAAAACTGATAAATCACGAGCCTTTTTTGCAAAAGCACAACAATCAATTCCTGGCGGGGTCAGCAGTCCTGTGAGGGCCTGTAAATCGGTGGGTTGCGACCCTGTCTTTATAGAGCGGGCAAAAGGTTCAAAAGTTTACGATGTCGACGGCAATGAATATATTGACTTTGTTTGTTCTTGGGGGCCGATGATTCTGGGTCATACTCCTGATGTTGTTGTGCACAGTATCACCGAAGCTATGAAGAATGGGACTAGTTTCGGTGCGCCGACCCCCTTGGAGGTCGAGCTTGCCGAGTTGGTTTGTGCCGCGATGCCTTCGGTTGAAAGGGTGCGATTTGTCAGTTCTGGAACTGAAGCGACTATGAGCGCGATACGACTAGCGCGCGGCTACACGAAAAAGAATGTAGTTGTTAAATTTGATGGATGTTACCACGGTCATGCCGATAGCTTTCTTGTTAAGGCCGGTTCTGGTGTGATCACCCTTGGCATCCCAGGCAGTCCCGGAGTTCCAGAGGATATTGTTAAAAATACAATATCGATCCCCTACAATAATTTTGAAATGCTGGAGAAAACGCTTGCCGAACAGGCTGACAATATAGCCTGTCTGATCATGGAGCCGGTGGCCGCAAACATGGGGGTCGTGCCTGCTGCACCTGGATTTCTGGAAAAGGTGCGCGAGTTGACCAAGGCGCATAATATTCTGCTAATCTTTGACGAAGTTATCACTGGATTCCGTCTAGGACTTGGCGGTGCTCAGGAAAAATTCAATATTATGCCGGATTTAACCTGTATGGGTAAGATTATTGGCGGCGGTCTCCCTGTCGGTGCTTATGGCGGCCGGAAAGAGATCATGAATATGATTGCTCCCGAGGGCCCTGTTTACCAGGCAGGCACTCTTTCCGGCAATCCTCTGGCAATGGCTGCGGGTATAGCAACCTTAAAAGAGCTTGCCAAGCCAGGTTTTTACGAGAAGCTTGATCAAAAGGCGGCCGGCTATGCCTTAGAGTTGGAAGCCTTGGCGAAGAAATACTCTATCCCTTCCACCCTGAATCGGGTCGGCTCTGTTATGACGGCATTTTTCACGGAGAGTCCGGTTACAGATTTTGACAGTGCCATGACCTCAGACACAAAACGCTTTGGTCAGTTCTACCGGGATATGCTGGCCCAAGGTATCTATTTGGCGCCGTCTCAGTTTGAGGGTGCATTTATCTCTGCAGCCCATTCGGCACAAGATCTGGCGACAGCATTAGAGAAAACTGAATCATCATTCAGAAAATTGGCCCAAAGCTGAAAAAGCAATTGACTTTCAATTGGTCGCATGATACCTAACACTCTAATTATGCCAATGATGACCGATGGTTACTAGGTAGTAGTACTGGTTTGCAAGGTCTCAGAAAGGTCATTTTGGCAGGTACGAGATGGAAAAACCGAAAAAACGAAATGAGTACATGCGGTTGCTGGCCGATTTCTCCACTATCGGCATTACGCTTGCCGCTTGTGTGTTTATCGGTTTCGGTTTTGGTTATTATCTTGATACCAAGGTTTTTGCTGGAAAGACGAAACCTTGGCTGATGCTGATTTTTCTCCTGTTAGGGGTCGCAGCCGGGTTCAAGAATCTCTACCAACTGTCCAGACGGAAGGATCTATAGTGAAGCAGCAACCGATGCAACAAATGGATTTTCCCATAAAAAGAGTACAGCTATTTAATTGGGTGTTGCTGGCTGTTTTCTCAGTATCCTCCTTGTTGTTTTTTTCTGCCAAGGTGGCAGAAGGGGTTTTGATAGGAAGCCTGATTGCAAATCTGAGTTTTCTGGTGCTTAAAAGAGATTTAACCAGAATTTTTCAGGGGCCGGTGCAGTTAGCGAAGGTGCGTTTCTTCCTTAAGTATTACTTACGTTTATTTGTACTTGCTGTTGTGCTGTATCTGCTGGTTCGTAATTATCAGGTGCACGTCATCGGCTTGCTTGTGGGTCTGTCAACAGTTGTCGTGGGAATTTTGATTACGGCAATCGATGTTGTGAAAAAAAATGCATTTTCTATGAAGGAGGCAGTGTAGATCGCCATGGAACATCCAATACTCTTTTTATCCATAATTTTGGAAGCAATCGGAATGCCGGTGCCACATACGCTGGTTGGTGATACGTTGATGGCCAAGCTTGTGTCGCCACATTTGACCTATACATGGCTGGTTATGGCTTTTCTTATCCTGACCCCGAAGCTGACCATGGGTACGATTGAGATGATCCCCGGTAAAGGGCAAAACTTCTGGGAGGCGCTGGTCGGCGGGATAGAAGGTTTTATGGCGGACAATATGGGTAAGGAAGGGGCTCGGATGATGTTTCCGATGCTGGCCACTTTCGCGCTTTATATACTGGTTGCCAATATGATTGGGCTGATGCCTGGATTTATGTCTCCGACCTCAAACCTTAATATTACGCTGGGCTGTACGGTGATTATCTTCGTGACGACCCATATACTGGGAGTAAAATTCCATGGCCCGGCTTATATCAAACATTTCCTGGGGCCGATTCCATGGTTGATTCCCCTTATGTTCCCCATTGAGTTGATCAGTCATTTAGCGAGAATACTCTCCCTTTCAATTCGACTTTTTGGCAACATCATGGCCAAAGAGACGCTGCTGGGCATTCTGTTTCTGCTTGCCGGCGCATTCTTTGGCCCACTGCCAATATTGTGTCTTGGCGTATTGGTTTCAGTTGTTCAGTCGCTGGTTTTTGTGTTGCTGTCGATTCTTTATTTCTCAGCTGCGATGGAACACGCACATTAATTGAAAAGTTAGTAAGTTTTTTAATAAGAAGAAGGCCATATATTAATTTTTGGAGGAAAAAAATGAAGAAAGTAACTGTTTTGACTGCTGTTATGGTATTGGGAGCGACTTCCCTTGCTATGGCTTCTGGCGCTGCTGCTGCACCTGCAACTGGCGTTAACATTGCACTGATCTGTATCGCTGCTGCGCTGTCTGTTGGTATCGCTGCGCTTGGTTGCGGTATTGGTATGGGTTCTGCGGTTGGCGGAGCGTGTACTGGTACAGCAAGAAATCCAGAAGCATCTGGTAAAATTACCGTTACCATGATTATTGGTCTTGCTCTTATCGAGTCTTTGACCATTTATGGTCTGGTTATCTCTTTGATTCTGCTTTACGCAAATCCATTGATCTAGTCAGTTGCTGTAATAGTTCTGTTTTAAGGCTGTCGAGGGTATCCTTGGCAGCCTTTTTGCGTTGTATGTCGTCTGTTTGCAGGCAATTACAGTTTGTGAGCTGAAAATTTAACCGAGGCATGACTCTATAAATGGATACTGAATGTCTCATTTCACCGCGACGTGAAAAGGGTGAGGCTGAAATTTCCGGGACCGTGGTTTTATGTCCAAATCCGGCTGACGTGCTCAGGTTTGTCACGCTAAGCAAAAGATATTCGGCCAAACAGTTATTTTTGTACAACTCTAAATTGTTGCGGGTGTCAGGTGGCAGAGATGATTTTTACATCTGTGGGCCAGCTGTTGGTGCGCCGATGGCAGTTCTGGCGCTTGAAAAACTTATTGTTTTGGGAGCCAGGAAGATTATAGTGTTTGGTACTTGTGGTGCGATCAGCAAGAGGCTTGCAGTTGGCGATCTGTTTTTGCCTGTCAGTGCTTTCAGTGAGGAGGGGACTTCTCAACATTATCCCCTTGCCGATGAACCGTGTTCTTCCCAACAGCTCTCTGAAAGCCTGGTAAGCTGTCTTAAGAAGATAAATATTGAACCGACTTCGGGGAAGATATGGACCACCGATGCGCCATATCGTGAAACACGTGAGAAGATTGCGCGTTATGGTGGTCTTGGAGGTATGGCTGTCGACATGGAGTTTTCGGCGCTGATATCGGTCGCAGCCTTTCGTAGGGTTGAACTTGCTGCGGTAATGATTGTCTCAGATCTGCTAACCGGTGATCGTTGGCAATCGGGCTTTTCAGACAAAGGCTTTAAGGGCAAATGCGCTCAGGTCTGTGAATTGATATTCGAATGTTGTCTTGGTGGTGAATTATAATGAAAAAGCTCTATCTGGTCAGCCTGGGTTGCCCAAAAAATCTTGTGGATTCGGAACTGATGCTTGGTTCGTTGCAGAAATCTGGCTTCAACGTTTGTCAAGATCCGGCCGAGGCCACTATTATTCTGGTTAACACCTGTGGGTTCATTCAGTCTGCCGTTGAAGAGGCGATAGATGAAATATTGCAACTGATCGAGTTTAAAAAAAATGATCCGGAAAAACTGATAGTCGTAACGGGCTGTTTGGTTCAGCGTTATGGTGATAGCTTGAAAGCCGAACTGCCTGAAGTTGATCTGTTTATTGGTACCGACGGCTTTATCGATATAGCTGCACGGGTGGAGGTTCTGTTAGGCCAAAGGGTTTCTGCCGAGGTGTTGCTGGGGCAGCCTGTATTTTTGATGAACAGTACCAATGAACGAACCCTTTCTACGCCAGCTCATAGAGCGTATTTGAAGATAACTGAAGGGTGCTCGAATCGATGCAGCTACTGTATGATTCCCTCAATCCGAGGCAAACTTCGCAGTCGAGAGCTTGACGATATTATTCTTGAGGCACAGCGTCTGGAGTCTCAGGGGGTCAAGGAACTTACCCTCGTAGGTCAAGATCTTACAGCATATGGTATCGATTTGCGGGGGCCTAAGGTTGATCTCCCGGCTCTGTTGCAGGCGCTGCTTAGAGAAACTGGGATCCCATGGATTCGCACTTTATATTTGTATCCCCATCGAATAAAGGATTCTCATCTGGAATTAGTTGCTGCAAACCCACGCCTGTTGCCATATTTTGACATCCCGCTTCAGCATGTCAGTGATTCAATCCTGCGTTTAATGAACCGCCCGTATGGCTATAATAAAATTGAAGAGTTATTTGCCCGCATAGCGACAATTTTGCCGAAAGCTGCGATTCGAACGACGTTCATTGTCGGTTTCCCGGGGGAAACCCCTGCTGATGTTGATATGCTTGAGAAGTTTATGCGGTTATACAGGCTCAATCATGTCGGGATTTTTCCGTATTCTAATGAAGACGGTTGTGACGCTGCAAAGTTGCCTAATCACTGTTCTGACTTCGAAAAAGAGGAACGGATGGCTCGTCTTATGGCAGTTCAGGCTGAAATATCGCAGGAGATTAATGCTGGGTTTGTTGGCACAGTTGAGAGTGTACTTGTAGAAGGACTAAGTTCGGAAACCGATTTGTTGATGGAAGGACGTACGCGTTTACAGGCCCCTGATATCGATGGTTGTGTCTATATTAATGATGGGAGCTGTACCGCAGGTGATATTGTGAAAATCAAATTTACTGAGGCTCACACATATGATCTCGTCGGTGAAGTTGTCTGAAGGGTGATTCAGGCTATGTGTTAACTCGCTCTTTAAGTTCTTTGCCCACTTTGAAAAAAGGCAGCTTTTTGGGCGGGACTTCAATCTTCTGGCCGGTTTTCGGATTTCTACCATAATACGTTTCGTAATTTTTCACTACAAAACTGCCAAACCCGCGGATCTCAATAGCGTCACCTTTAGCCATAGCATCAACCATGGTATTCAGGATGGTATCGGTAATTGACCCTGCTTCACGCAGTGGCAGATTGAGTTCCTGAGAGATGGCATCAATCAACTCTGACTTATTCATCACAGCCTCCGTAAAAGTAATCATGTACTAGCTAAGCAATGCGGTCTAAGGCTCTCGAAAACCCAAAAGGGGTGCGTGAGGTTTGTTCTGTTGCCAACGGTATACAATTGCAACTTGATTACCAGATCAGTGCAAGCAACTAGTAACTGTTGCCCCAACAAAACAGATCCCACTCCTGTTTTTCTGACGATATATTTCCAGGAGTAAGCCACTAACTATTTGATGTTATAAAGCATTTTATTTTTTGTAAAGAAAATTTACAAAGAATTTTACGAAAAAAGTTTTTGCAGGTCAGCTTTGGTGAGTAAACGGGTTTTGCCCAGGGGCAGGTTGCCAAGGTTCAATTGCCCGTAGGCAATGCGTTTCAGGTAGGTTACGGTATGTCCAATTGCGGCGCACATTCGGCGGACTTGGCGTTTTCTGCCTTCGTGAATAATTATTTTTAATTTTGATGATTTAGCTGTAGTTTCAATAACTTCTATCTTGGCCGGCCAGGTTTTTTTGCCGTTCAGCATAACTCCTTTTTCCAGGGAATCGATCTTTTCCCGGGTAACTCTTCCGGCCACAAGAACAAGATAGGTTTTACGAATTTCAAATTTCGGATGGAGTATTTTCTGGGCTAGGTCGCCATCGTTGGTGAGCAGCAAGGCCCCTTCTGTTTCAAAATCCAGCCGCCCTACCGGAAAAACTCTTTCAGATATATTTTTAATAAGTGATGTGACAATTGGCCGTCCTTGGGGGTCGCTGAGTGTCGTAACATATCCAGCGGGTTTATTCAGTAGTAGGTAGATTTTCTTTTTAGATTTTTTTAATGGCTGATTGTCAACGGTGATGGTGTGTTTTACAGGATCGATTTTGAGACCCATTTCTGTGACTATTTTTCCATCAACTGCAACCCGGCCTTTAAGGATGTATTCTTCGGCCTTGCGTCGGGAGCAAAGGCCAGCTGTAGCCAATATTTTTTGTAAACGCTCTTCCATTAGCTGTAGTCACCGCGTCGGAATTTTTCAGTTTCAATAATACTGATTGTTGCTACCTGGTCAATGAGAAGGGCCAAAGGGTCATCCTTGGGGAGTTGTTCTTTAATATCGAGTAACGAGGTGGTGCCGTGTTCCAAGGCATCGATGATAGGTGTAAGGTCGGTCTCAGTAAGAGTAAGATTTTCAAGACTGTTTTCGAAGGATTCAAGAAGGTCGATTGTGTTTTCACTGATGAAAACCCCATCAAGGCGGAGTTGGGCCGGCACAGCTGGTTCATCGGTAAAACTTGTCGACTGAACGGTAGCTGTTGGTTCAGGTGGGTGAAGCTGGCCCTCCAGCAATGAAAAAAAATTGATTTCACCAGCAGCCTTACTTTTTTTAACAGAGCTTTTATCTGCAATTCGTTGATTCTTAATGCCATCTATCTTCATAACGTACTCCATTTATTTTCGTTCATCCTACCAATTTAACACAATTTGTGCGGAAAAATATGCCTTCGTTGTGTTGATTGTGCAAATTCTTGGCCCAACGAGAAAAAAATATAAAAAATATACTGTGCCAGGCCTGGAACTCATGTGTGCATACATGTTTTCTTTGACCAAATTAGCGTAGGGATGGAGGTAGAAGCTTGTCGATTTTGCTGTCCACCAGTTTTTTGGTGGCTGGATCCACCTCAAGGATATGTGGGTACCATGGTTTCATCCTGCAATCAAAAACAATTGGTGGTTCAAGACCTACATGAAATCGTTGGATAGTTGATTGAGCGCCATAAATATCTCCGGCCGGCTCAAATCGGGTAAACAGACTCCACATAAAATCCTTAAGACTGTGTGTTGCCTTTTTGGTGTCATCAACAAGGATGATAACGGGCCAGTCGGCTAAGGCAGGTTCTGCGGCGATCCTTTGCGGCAACTCTTTCTCCTCGGCATACGTCTTTCCTTGCACCACGAGGGTGCCGGGCAGATAGACATGGGGACTGGTCAGATAGTTCGGAAGTTCAGCCTGAAAGCTTTTGGGTAGGGTTCGTTTTGCCTCTTTGCCCAGGCCCATCATTAAAGCTTTTGAGCCCTTGTTTACTGAAGGGCCGGTATAGTCAAGGGTGTCTTGGGAGACATTTGCAAAGACAAAAAGATCGGTTCGCCAGTTGATTCTTTCTAAGACGTGGACCCATAATTTGGGAAAATCTTCAACATCAATTTCACCATCCGTGACGATAAGAAATTTTGTGAGGGACAGCTGTCCTTCCCCAAGAATACGCAAGCCCGAGGCAAAAGCTTCTCTTGGGTAACGATTTGTAACCCGAGCCGCAGCCAGGCTGTGAAAACCAGTGTCGCCGAAAGTTTTCAGTTGTTTAACGCCACTCATGACCAGCGGAAACAGTGGTGACAATAGATCCTGCAGGAAATCACCGATGTAATAATCTTCCTGGCGGGGCCGACCAACAACAGTTGCCGGGTAGATAGCATTTTTGCGGCAGTAAAGATCTTTTACCTCAAAAACAGGGTAGTCGTGGGTGAGTGAGTTGTAGCCGTAGTGATCACCAAAAGGTCCTTCGGGCCTTCGTGTATGAGGGGCTACAAAACCCTGGGCTGCAAATTCTGCAGTGGCCACAAGCGGGTGGTGCCCTGTCGGACTCTTGGTGAGGGGAAGTTTTTCCCCGAGTAACAATGAAGCCAGGAGAAGCTCCGGAATGTTTTCCGGGAGCGGGGCGATAGCCGCCATCATTAAGGCCGGAGGGCCGCCAATGAAAAGGGTGAGAGGCAGAGAGATGTTTTTTTTCTCCGCTTCAAAATAATGGTAGCCGCCGCCCTTATGAATTTGCCAATGAATGCCAGTTGTTGAGTCGTCATATCTTTGAATCCGGTACATGCCAAGGTTGTGGCCGTGACCTTCTGGATGTTCAGTGTAGACCAGTGGCAAGGTCACAAAGGCACCGCCATCGGTATCCCAAGAGGTGAGCATTGGCAGTTTGGTCAGTTGTGGTCTGGAGAAATGGTGCTCTAAAACCGGGGCATGGTTGGTAGACTTTGTGCCGATTTTCAGTGCTTGACAGAAAAGATTCCTTTTTGACCAGAGTTGGCTCAGAGTCGGCGGGCCGAGTTTCTCGGCGGTTTCCACCAGGCCTTTTACAAAATTTTGAGGACGCTTACCAAAGGCCAGTTCAAGTCTTTGGTTAGAGCCAAAAAGATTGGTTACTACAGGAAATGTGCTGCCTTTTACGTTGGTAAATAGAAGGGCTGGCCCATTTCTTTCAATAACCCGTCTATGAATCTCGGCAATTTCCAGATATGGGTCAACTTCGATATCGATAACATGCAGCTCAGACTCTTTTTTTAAGAGATCGATGAATGTTGATAGGTCATTAATTATGCTCAACGTGGTTATCTCCTTGTATTATATCGATTTTTTCTCTATAATCATTAAGAAACAGGGCATGGTATTCTTCCTTGGAAAGATGCTTTCTCATTGCAGAAAAAATGCTATCAGCAAGATCGTTTAACTCCTGGTCTGAAAGACGGGGGATGAGTGTTGTCAGTAAGCTCTGCCGGCAGAATCTTTGGCAAAGGGCTCGAAGGGAGGCCTCGTCGATCTCTCTGTTCAGGCCAAAACAGATGCTGCTGACCGAATTTGTCTGATTGGTATCTGTCATTTGAAAGTTTATTACCTTAGAAATAGTTTCGGAGCCGGAGTGTATGCCCTGCGGTTAATGGTCTTTTGTTTACCTTGTTGGATAAGGAATATATACCTGTATGGCAAAAAACTCGAAAACACCCGGCGTTTGGACAACTGAGGAAAACGGTTACGAAAGAACCAACTCTCCTGAAATTATCAAGCGGACGTTGTCAGTTGTCATGCAAAAGCGCCGAGTGCTTGTGTTGCTGGCCAAAGGGTACCAGTCCGGAATGACCGTTTTTGTGTCTTTTGACGCTGAAACTCTCACAATTGATAAGCCGATGGATTGGCCAGAATTGAAAAACGTTCGTGTTGCCTTTAAAGATGAGGCGAAGGTCTGGAACCATTTCACGGTCTCTATTGTTAAAGTTGGAAAAGATACCGTAAAAACAAAATTTCCGACAGAACTTTTTCGGTTGCAGAGACGAGCTCATTTCCGAATTGAGGTGCCATCGTCGAGCAGAGTGTCCTTTGTGCGAAGTTCTGGGCCGGTTACTGATGTTGTTTTGGTTAATATCAGTGCTGGTGGACTGATGATGTGTTTTGCCAAAGGAGAGGGGCCAGAAAAAATAAAGGATCAGGAGGTCATCACTGGTATCGAGATTGAATTACATCCTCTGCCTGGAGATGAAGGTGCAGATCAAAAGGGGGTGGAGGCGCTTCATATCTCTCAAGGTGTTTGTGTTCGCTCATTTGAGGAAAAAGACCAGCAAAAATTCTGTGTGGGGGTGAGTTTTGAGCCCAGGCCGAATGAGGAGATGAAACTGATGCAGTGTATTCGGCAGCTTGAACTTGAAGAGCTTCGGAAGGGTGTAATGCTTCAGTAGCAGCTGTCTTTTTGGTAAGGCGGCCGGTTTGCCCCGATAATTCTCCAGTTCAGGGTTCTGCTTCTGGGGCCATCAAACTCGCAGAAAAAAATACGTTGCCAGGTTCCGAGATTGACAGACCCATTTGAGATAAAGACAATCTCGGAGCTGCCAACCAGAGTTGTCATGATATGGGCGGGCGAGTTACCTTCCAGGTGCTTGTAGTTGATGTTGGCAGGAACAAGTTTCTTGAGAGCTGTAGTCATGTCCTCCTGTACGGCAGGGTCGGCCCCCTCATTAATGGTGATGGCAGAAGTGGTGTGTGGATTGTAAAGGTAGCATATGCCTTCCTTGCAGCCCGAATTTGCAATTGCCTTGTTGATTTGAGTTGTGACGTCAATGAGTTCAATCTTTGCCGAAGTTGTTACTGCTATAGTTCCAGTGAGCATAGCTTTTCCTTTTGGGTTGCTGACAGAGCATGACTGAATCAATATTTTAGGGCTACTCTCAGAGTGTAGCCGGCAGGCAAAATTTTTGCAAAATAGATTTGTACAGGGCGCTTTTGTTTTGCCTTTAACTATTTTTTTGTAGGTTCTTGCTCAGGATCTGATAAATTTCTGCTCGGCTGGGAGCTGAATTATTTTTGTTTTAAATTTTGTTATCTTTACAGACTTCGTGATACGATAAGCAAGTTTTGATTACCTTGATAAAATATTAATGGAAGAGCATATGGTTGAAACTATTCTACAGTCGCTCACCTGGTTGGGGCATGACGGGTATTGTCTCACAGCTGAGGGTAAAACAATTTACTTTGATCCTTTCCAGCTAGCGGGTAACATTTTCCCCCCTGCCGATCTCATCTTTATATCCCATGAACATAGAGACCATTTCTCCCCGGAAGATCTCGCGAAAATAGTGACGGGCCGGACTGTTATTGTAACGGATGCGCGGGTGGCGGAAAAGCTGACTGGTCTTGTTACTGTTGCTGCCCCTGGGGACAAAATAGAAATTTCCGGCCTCTCGGTTGAAGTCGTTCCCGCTTACAATATCAATAAAAAGTTTCACCCAAAGAAGAATGGCTGGCTCGGTTTTATCGTTACAGTTGAAGGGGTAAGGGTTTATCATGCCGGGGATACGGATTATATTCCGGAAATGAAAGATATGCGCGCGGATATAGCCTTGCTCCCGGTTTCCGGAACCTATGTGATGACAGCTGCCGAAGCTGCGCAGGCCGCTTTGGATATTAAGCCCCAGGTAGCAATTCCAATGCATTATGATTCGATTGTCGGCTCAGCAGACGATGCCCGGTTGTTCGCCGAAGCCCTGGAAGGAAAAATACGAGTGGAAATATTGTCATGATGTTCTATCCGGCATATCTTGATATCAAAGGTCGGGAGTGTGTTGTGGTGGGTGGGGGACGAGTTGCGCTGCGAAAGGTCAGGGGGCTTTTAGAATGCAATGCCTCGGTGAGTGTTGTCAGTCCGATTTTACATGCAGAGCTTGCTGCCTTGCATGCTCAGGGCAAAATTATCTGGCACGAAAAAAAATATAGCAAGGGTGATATCGTCGGTGCTTTTCTGGTCATTGCCGCCACTAATGATCAGGGTGCCCAGGAAGAAGTGTTCCATGATGCCCGGCAGTTGAACACATTGCTTAATGTTGCCGATGTTCCGGAGAAATGCAATTTTATTCTGCCTGCCAGAGTTCAGCGGGGCTCCCTTTCGATCTCGGTTTCAACTGGGGGTAAGAGCCCTGCTCTTGCCAAAATGCTGAGGAAAAAACTGGAACAGGAGTTTGACGAAAACTATACCGTGCTTAATGATATTATGGGCATCGTCAGGCCGGAAGTGATACAAACTAACTTGCCCCAGCAGGAAAACGAACGTATGTTTAATGCTATTCTGGGAAGTGACATCCTTAAGCATATTGAAGAAGGAAATTCTGGAGCAGTTATTGATATTGTAAATCATTGTATTGGCAAGCAATTGACAGTGAATACGGTTGAAGCAATACAGCAACGATTGCAATCTTGACTACTTGTCATGCCATTAGGTTTCTTGTATCCTTAGGGTGTATACGATTCAAACGTGGGCCTATTTGCTGATCCAGCAATAAGGTGCTACGCTTAATGGTTTTTTCTGCAAGATCTTAATGGCTGTTTGAATTAACAGTTCTTAAAAAGGAGTCTGGTAAATGCCCTTAATATTTAAAATAACTTTTCTTACCTATATCGCCTCGGCGGTGATGTACCTTCTCTATTTTGCTAATCAAGACAAAAAAATACGAGCCACCGCCAGATTGATTCTCTTGATGGGCGGTATTTTTCATACCATTACCTTGATCACTCGGTATTATGAGGTGGGGCATACACCTATTACCAGCATGCACGAGTCGGTCTCCTTTTTCGCGTGGGCAATGACCTGGGGCTTTCTCATCTTCCGGTGGCGGTATCGAGTTAAAAATTTTGGCACCTTTGTGAGCGTGTGTATTACCCTGCTTATGGTTATTGCCTCAATGTCTTCCCAGCAGGCTATTCCCTTGCCACCGGCTTTGCAAAGTAAGTGGTTGCCGGTTCATGCCTCCATTGCCCTCCTGGCCAATGCCTTTTTGGCCTTGGGCTTTTGCGGCGGGGTGATGTATCTGCTTCAGGAGCGGGAGATTAAGGCCAGGCGTTTTGGACTCTTTTACAGTCGGCTTCCTTCGCTTGAGGCGCTCGACAATTTAAATCACCACTGTTTGGCAATTGGCTTTCCGCTCCTTACACTGGGTATTATCACAGGCTCAATATGGGCAAAACAGGCTTGGGGATCTTATTGGCAGTGGGATCCCAAGGAGACATGGTCACTTGTGACCTGGTTTATCTATGCGGCCTTGCTGCACTTTCGCTTTACCATGGGCTGGCGGCGGAGAAGGGCGGCTATTATGTCCATGATAGGGTTTGGTGCCTGCCTTTTTACGCTGTGGGGTGTTACGTACCTGTTGGGAGGTTTACATTCCTATGCAGGCTGATAAACTACTTGTTTTTGGCGTCAATCATAAGGTTGCGCCTGTTGCAGTGCGTGAAAAACTTGCCTTTTCTGGGAACTGTGAGAATCCAGTGGTCGCGATTAAAAAGCTGCCTGGTAATCGTGAATGCTGTTTCCTTGGAACCTGCAACCGTGTTGAGGTTATCTGTGCCAGCGATAACCCTGAAGAAACGGCTGTGGGAGTACGTAAGTTACTTTTTGCAGCGAGCGGTTTGGATGATGTTGAGGCTCAAAAATATAGTTATGTCCACCAGGGTGTTGAGGCAGTAACCCATCTGTTTCGAGTTGCCTGTAGTCTGGACTCAATGATCGTAGGTGAACCCCAAATTCTTGGTCAGCTGAAAAGCGCCTACCGAGACGCAACAGAACTGAAAAGCCTGGGGCCCATACTTAACAAATTTATCAATAAATCGTTTTCGGTGGCCAAGCGTATTCGCACAGAAACCAACATTGGTGGCAGTGCTGTCTCCATTAGCTATGCCGCTGTGCAATTGGCCAAAAAAATATTTGGCAGTCTGGAAAACAAGAAAGTTATGCTGGTGGGCGCAGGCGAGATGGCCGAGTTGGCCGCCGAGCATCTTATCGCCCAAGGAATTGCAGAAGTTGTTGTTGCCAATAGAACACTTGAAAATGCTGTAAAGCTTGCTAAGCGGTTTAATGGCAAGGCGGTATCGTTAACGGAACTGGTTTCAGAACTTGAAAGTGTCGATATTTTGATTAGTTCCACAGGGGCGACGGATCTTGTGCTATTGTGTGATGACGTTAAACCTATCATGCGGCAGCGGATGAACAGCCCCTTATTTCTGATCGACATTGCTGTACCCCGGGATCTTGATCCTAAGCTTAATGATCTTGATAACGTCTACCTGTACGACATTGACAACTTAAAAGATGTTGTGGAGGTCAATAAGTCTGGGCGCAACAAGGAAGCTGACCGAGCTGAAAGGATTGTTCAGGAGGAGACCCTTAAGTTTAGCAAGTGGCTTGAGAGCATGGAGCTCACCCCTACTATTGTTGAACTCCGGCAGAAAATAGATGAATTGCGTGAAGCAGAGCTCCAAAAAACACTGAGTAATCTTAAAGAACTAAGCCCGAAACAGGTTAAATCAATTGAGGCGTTGGCCGCATCATTATCAAATAAAATTATGCATAACCCAATTCGTTTTCTTAAGGATGACGTCGAAGGGCAGGGCCAAAAAATGAAACTAGACTTTATTCGTAAAGCCTTTGGGCTTGATGAGATATAGCAGAGCAACTCTTCATTAACGCATAACTTTTTATCATCTACAGGAGATGTTTCTATGTTTTTGGTTTCCCAATTACGCTCCTGCGAGTAATCATAACACTGTCATTGTGTCATACTATTATCTTGCAATCATTTTTAGTGAGTATTATAATCAGTAATAATTACTAATTAAGAATTGTTTCCTAATAGCCCCTCAACGATTTCCGATAGTCGGAGCACTGTGAACTGAACCGTATCAAGGTGAGGTCACAGATTACTTGAAAGGTGAGAAGATGCTAGAAAACACATCGCTTCGGATGACTAAACAGCGCCAGGTTATTCTTGAGGAGCTTTGCTCCGTTAAAACGCATCCAACTGCGGACGACATGTATGAGATGGTGCGCAAGCGCGTTCCAAATGTTAGCCTGGGTACCGTTTACAGAAATCTGGAGATTCTTTCTGAAACCGGGGTTATTCAGAAGCTGGATGTTGGTGGTACTAAAAAGCGTTTTGACGGCAACGTTATGACTCATTCGCATCTACGATGCAAAAACTGCGGACGGGTTGAAGATGTTGATTTTGACCCCGGAGTTGATCTGGATAGCGCTATTGAGCCGTATACTGATTATCAAATGATAAAGCACCGGTTAGAGTTTATAGGTGTTTGCCCAGAGTGCCAATAGGTAATTATTTATTTTCTTTTTGAGGTGAAAAGTATGTCTAAAGTAAAGGGAACAGAAACTGAAAAAAATATTTTAAAGGCTTTTGCCGGTGAATCACAGGCGAGAAATCGTTACACCTACTTTGCAAAGGTTGCTAAGAATGAAGGTTTTGCCCAGATCTCGGCGATTTTTGAAGAGACGGCAAACCAGGAAAAAGAGCATGCCAAGCGTCTATTCAAGCTCTTGGAAGGTGGGGAACTGGAAATTACTGCGAGCTTCCCCGCTGGCGTGATTGGTTCAACTGTTGAGAACCTCAAGGAGTCGGCAGCTGGGGAATATTACGAATATACGACGATGTATCCTGAGTTTGCTAAAATTGCCCGGGAGGAAGGACTTTCCAATATAGCTACAATCTTTGAATCAATTGCGGTGGCTGAAAAACAACACGAAAAACGCTATAAAGGTTTAGCGGCCAATATTGATGATGGTAAAGTTTTTAAGAAGGATGGTTCGGTAGCTTGGAGATGTTTGAACTGCGGCTACGTTCATGAGGGTGAGGAAGCCCTGGCCTCTTGCCCGGCTTGTGCTCATCCACAGGCCTACTTTGAGTTGCTGTGCGAAAATTGGTAATAAATATAAACAAGGAGAGAGCAAATGGCTAAAGAGATGGAAGTGTATAAATGTGAGTTGTGCGGTAACATTGTAGAAACTCTTCACGGTGGGGCCGGCCAGCTTGTCTGTTGCGGTCAGCCGATGACTCTGCTTAAAGAAAACAGCGTTGATGCCGCCCAGGAGAAACATGTTCCGGTCATCGAAAAGGTTGATGGCGGATATAGCGTGAAGGTTGGATCTGTTGCTCACCCGATGGAGGAGAGTCATTATATTGAGTTCATTGAACTTATTGCCGGGAACAAAGTGTATAGGCAGACCCTGAAGCCTGGCGCAAAGCCGGAGGCATTCTTCGCTGTAGACAGCGATACGGTCAGCGCGCGGGAATTTTGTAATCTTCATGGTTTGTGGAGGGCCTAAACAATGTTGAGCGCAAATATTGAAAAGGCCATTAATGATCAGATCAACGCTGAGCTATACTCTGCGTATCTGTATCTGGCTATGAGTGCCTCCTGTGAAGGGCTTGGACTCCCTGGAATGGCAAGTTGGATGAAGAATCAAACCCAGGAAGAGATGTTCCATGGCATGAAGATGTACGATTTTGTCCATGAACGTGGCGGGCGTGTGATCCTTGGGGCCATTGATAAGCCCCAAGCAGAATGGGATTCTGCATTGGCAGTGTTTGAAAATGTATTGTCTCACGAACGAAAGGTCACCGGTTTGATTAACAACCTCGTGAATTTAGCCTTGGACGAGCGGGATCATGCCACCAATATATTTTTGCAGTGGTTTGTTTCTGAACAGGTTGAGGAAGAGTCCACGGCTGCTGCCATCGTTCATAAACTGAAGATGATCGGCAGCGATGCCAGCAGTCTTTTTACCCTGGATCAGGAACTTGGTCAGCGGGTTTTTACTCTTCCGGTTAAATAGTTATACCAGGACTGGTACACATCGTTAAAATTGACAAATCCCGCCGCTAAGCTCTCTGTGGGCTTAACGGCGGCTGTTTTATAAGGGGGTGGTCGCAATGGGCAAAGTGGAGATTAAAAAGGATATTTATTGGGTTGGTGCGGTGGACTGGAATGTACGTGATTTTCACGGCTACTCGACCTACAAAGGAACGACCTATAACGCTTTTTTGGCTATGGACGAGAAGGTTGCCCTCTTTGATACGGTCAAGGCGGGGTTCAAGGAAGATTTGCTTTACCATGTAAGGGAGTTGGTTGATCCAAAGTCAATTGATTATCTGATCGTTAATCACGTTGAAATGGATCATTCAGGCTGCCTTCCGGATATCATTAAAGAGGTGCAGCCTGAAAAAATATTTTGTTCCCCTATGGGAGAAAAAGCACTGCACTCCCATTTTGATACCAACAATTGGCCTATTGAGGTTGTTAAGTCCGGGGACACACTTTCTTTGGGCAAGAAGACTGTGACCTTCCTGGAAACTAAAATGCTTCATTGGCCAGACAGCATGTTTTCCTATATTGCAGAAGACAAGCTGCTGATTTCCAGTGATGCCTTTGGCCAGCATATTGCCTCGACGGAGCGTTATGTTGATGAACTGGCTATCGGTGAGGTGATGACACATGCCGCAAAGTATTATGCCAATATCCTGCATCTGTTTTCCCCCAATGTTCAGAAGTTGCTGGAAAAAGTTGGGGAGTTAGGGCTTGAAATAGACATGATTGCTCCGGATCACGGTTTGATTTGGCGTAATAATCCGGCTGATATTCTTGCTGCCTACGACAAGTGGAGTCGGCGGGAAACGAAGCGGAAGGCCCTTGTTATTTATGACTCCATGTGGAAAAGCACAGCCAAAATGGCGGTTGCCATCGGTGGTGCTATCGGCCGAGAGGGGGTGTCAGTCAAAATGCTGGATTTGGCCGTCAACCACCGGAGCGATATTATGACAGAAGTGCTGGATTCTCGCGCGCTTGTCTTTGGCTCGCCGACCTTGAATAACGGCTTCTTGCCACGCATGGGAGACTTCCTGACGTATCTCAAGGGGCTGCGACCTAAGGGTAAGATTGGTGCTGCTTTTGGCTCATTTGGCTGGAGCGGAGAAGCTGTGAAACATCTGAATGCCGCAATGGAAGAGATGGAGATTTCAGTGGTTGACGAAGGTCTACGGGTCAAAAATGTGCCGAAAGATGAAGACTTTGTCAAGTGTAAGGAGTTAGGATCGAAGATCGGCCAAGCTGTTGTTGCGATGGGTTAAGTCGGCTGCGTCGATAGTTAAAAATTAAAAGTGTAAAGTTAAACGACGTTTTTTTAACACACGCCATGGATAGACCTTGGATAAAATATTCGGCTAAACCTAGAAACTAACACGAACCTGCGGATCTGGCTTAGTTATGGGTATACGAGCTGTTAAAGAAAAAGTGACAGAGTTGCTGCGAGCGGCTGATCTTGAAAAAGCCCTGATTGAGCTCAGTACCTATGAGCAGGGCAGGGTTTTAAAGCCGCTCTTGTCATCACTATGCAGTTGCGATAAGGTGGTCAAGTGGCATGCAGTTACTGCCATTGGCCAGGTCGTCGGGGCGACGGCTGAGACGGATTTTGAATCAGCCCGGGTCGTTATGCGCCGTTTTATGTGGATGTTAAATGATGAGTCTGGCGGGATAGGCTGGGGGATTCCTGAAGTAATCGGCGAAGTGTGCGCCGTGCATCCTAAGATTGCGCAGGAGTATACTCATATACTTGTCTCATTTATGCGGGAAGAAGGGTTTTACTTGGAACTCCCGGAACTTCAGCGGGGGCTCATGTGGGGTCTTGGCCGTCTGGCTCAGGTTTACCCGCAGTTGCTTGTCGAAAAAAATTCTCTCTCGTATCTACCTCTCTATCTCGGGTCTGCGGATACTCGTGTTAAGGCCGGAGCTGTCTATGCTACAGGTCTTCTTAATGATAAGCAATCGCTTCCTGTTCTTCATAAGTTTGTGGGGGACTCTTCCGTGGTAACCCTCTATAAAGACCGTCGTTTTGAAGAGACAACTCTTGGTGCGCTGGCTCGAGAGGCAATCTCTCTTTTGCAATAAATACAAGTAGGTAGTTGGCTCATTGCCTGTATGTTTGCAGGTTAAAGGTCTCCCCTTACTGAAGAGCATGAAAAAAAATGATGGTTTCAAAAAGGAGAAATTATGAAAAAGCTATTTATTGCCCTTTGTCTTCTGTAGTTCTTTTTTGTTGGTGCCGCGTCGGCTGAGTATCTCAAAGACAAGATTTCCACTGATGGCGGTGAGTTGACGATTACGTTCCTGAAACATGCCAGCCTCATGTTTGAGTACCAGGGGAAGGTGATTCACGTGGATCCGGTCAGTAAAATGGCAGATTACGGTAAGCTGTCAAAGGCGGATCTCATTCTTGTGACTCATGAACCTGCCGTATACGATGAATCCTGAAATGGTGGCTGATGCTGTCCGCGCCTTTAAGCCAGCGGTCTTATATCCCTACCATTATCGTGGAACCGATCCGCAGGATCTGGTTGATCTTCTCAAAGACCAGACGCATACTGAGATTCGGGTTAGGAAAATGTATGATGAATAGTCTGCCGGCCTATAGGTCGGAGTCGCTATTCAGGATCTGAATAATCTCAGGGCCAAGCTCACTGCGCTGCCATTTTTTGAGTGCAGCAAAAATTTCTAGGTCATCAATAGTGGCTGGAGGTTCGCGGGCGATCTCTTCAAGAAGGGCGGTGTTGATCATAATCCCTGGATCTATGCCAACTGCCAGAGATTTGCCGGTTCGCCATCTCTTTAAGGTGTTAATTCGTCTTTTTGTTGCCGAATCGTCGATACTTTTTTCTTGGGTCGGGAACGTAGGGAGGTCATCCTTGGGCAGGGATTGGCTTTCCTTTATGATCTTCAGCCATTGATTACCATTTTTTTTCAAAATGCTTGGTGGAAGTGCCATTTTGTCTAAATCAGCCGGAGTTGCTGGACTGTTTTTGGCCAGGGTCAACAGGACATTGGTCTCAACGACCTTAAATAAGGGCCGATTAAGGCGGCAGGCTTCCTTGTCGCGCCATTGCAACAGAGCTTCAAGGGCGGCAAGCTGGTACCCTTGAAGTGTCCAGGCGCCCTTGGCTTTTAAAAACAGTGGGGCCTCGGTCTCACTGTGCCTGACTTTTTCAAGAATCTCAAACTCTTCGCTTACCCAGTTCAGGCGATTTTTCTGCTGGAGCTGTTCTGCCAGCAGCGCGGCAAGTTTATGCAGATAGAGTGTGTCTGAGGCTGCATAGGCGATCATTGGTTGAGGCAGCGGCCTTTTCGACCAATCTGCCCGTTGATACCTTTTATCTAGGGTTACATCGAAGTATTTGCTTAATATTGCGGCAAGGCCAACCTTTTCTTCGCCAAGGAATTGACAGCAGATCATGGTGTCGAAGAGTCCGCGTACCTCAAGTTTGAAATCTCGATATAAAGAACGTATATCATAATCGGCGGCATGGAATATCTTGCGTATTGCCGGATTAGCAAGAACCTTTTGCAGGCAGGAAATGTCGGCTATTGCCAATGGGTCGACTAGAACGGTGCGACTTGGCGTGGAAAACTGGAGCAGACAGACTTTTTCGCGATAATTATGCATCGAATCAGCCTCCAGATCAACGGCAATTACTTGCTCTTGTTCAAGCTCAGAGGCAAAGCTAGATAACTCGTTGGCAGTGCTGATTATTGGATATGGCATGCGATCCTTATGTGGGGGAGGTTAAAAAGTATGAACTGGCAATATGAATCAACTCATTGGGCGCGAGTTTCTAGAAGGGTATGTTTGGTTTGAGTACCCATTAAAAGGGTGCTGTTGTTGTGGGTAATTGAAGGTGATAGCGACACTATCTCGTCTTCAGCAAGAAAGGGGAAGCCTGTTTTGTCTGGTGTGAAACCTTCGCTGATGAATGCAAGTAATGGAGTAACTAGTAGGGCGAGGATGAGTGCTAATTTTGTCATGATGGTTTTGATTTGCTCTGTTTTTTTTGAAGTTATAAGATTTGGTGCATCTAACACAAAGCAATTGGTGTGCCAATAGCAATTTTCCTTTTATGTCAATTAGTTATGGTTTTGCCTGGCCTGTTTTGTTGCTTGGCGGTGATAGCATGCGACGGATTACCGTCGGTTGGGGGTGACACTGCGCGTAGTTGTAGTTGAGTTGTACTTGGCGAAACACAACAATTATGCTAAAGCCAAGCGGACTTGACCTTTAACCCTTCTGAATCCCTTTCTGAATCCCTTGTTCTTCCCACTGTTTTGTCCATTCGGCAACTCGTTCTGCTAGCATACTCTCAACCTCTATTGAATGGCTCCGTACTGATTGATTCTAATGATGACCTTCATTCTACCGGAAAACATCGAGAGATCAAAGAGAAAATGCTTAACGGTCACTAATCACACAAACTTAGAGCTTCTCCCGTTTGATAACGCTGCCCTGTGTGCTGATGGTCACAACATCAACAGCAATAGATTTCCCGGAATTGGTTAGTGCTTTTTGGACAATGTGTCGCATTGTCTGGCAGCACGGTACTTCCATAATGGCAACGGTTGCTGATTTTACTGCTACCTGAGAAAAAATCTCCGTAAATTTTTGCACATAGGACTCACCGTCGTCAAATTTGGGGCAGCCCATGAGCACAACGCGTCCTTGCAGGAGATCCTGATGAAATCCAGCATAAGCGATTGGCGCGCAATCTGCGGCAATCAGCAAATCGGCATTTTGCAGAAAAGGTGCACTGGGTGGTACGAGACGGATCTGAACCGGCCAGTGGCTGAGGGCCGAGTCTGAGTTTGCTTGCACCTTTGGCTGGTTCGCCTGCTGGCAAGGAGTCTGGCCAAGGGGCTTAAAGTTTTGTATCTGGGCTGATGGGCATCCACATGCAGAAGTTTTCGGTGCTTCAGTCGCTTTTTTACTCTGAATAAGTTCTTCGACAGCCTCTTCGTCAAAGTCATCCGCTTCGCGCTCAACAATGGTTAGGGCCCCGGTTGGGCATCCCGCCATACAGGCGCCCAAGCCATCACAGTATTTATCGGCAACAATTTTTGCTTTGCCATTGATAATCTCAAGGGCACTTTCAGCGCAGTCTACAATGCACTGGCCGCATCCGGTACAAAGATCTTCATCGATTTCAATTATCTTTCGTAATACTTTCATTTTTTTGACCTCATAACTTATGAACTTTAATGCCTTAGAACTCACTTCGAAGTCTAGGCTTATGGCGCGTTTTGGGTGAGTTGTTTTGCCTGTTCCTGGGCACTTTTCGTCAGCAAAGCGGGCCGGTTTGTTCCCTCAGGGTTGCTGGCAATATGCGAGAGAATAAGGCTATCGTGAACAATGCAGTGGTTAATGTTACCGTCGCTGGCAACCTTCAGTGGATCGCTGAGAATTGTACAGACTTCGTCAACAATTCCGGGGTTGGCACCTAGCGAGGTAAGCCTGGAACGGATCTGTTCAATTGCGGTGGCCTTACTTTCTGCCTCAGTGAGAGTCGTCGCAAAAGGCAGAAAATAGGTTGCAATCATCACAACCGCCTTGTTTGCCGCGTCTTCTGTTTTGATAATTGTATTCGCAAATCGGGCTGCCTTGGTCATTAAAGAAATTTTGGCAAAATCTTGAGCCAGCATCTTTTTTGACTCAATGGCAACACGATCGATAAGCAGCTCCTGTTTTTTAGCGATCATCTCCGGAGGCAGACTGCCCAGGCATTGCTCTGCATAGGGGCAATAAGATGCGCAGCCGAAGTCAATCTTGGGATTGAGCATCTCATTCCCGCATTGCCTGCATTTTCGCTTATTATCATCCTTGAAGAACTCGACTATAGTTCCGCATTTAGAACAATTTGCCTCAAAAATTGCCTCATTGTCCCAATAGCGACTGTCTTGACCTGGGCATTGCATAGTATGTCTCCGAGTTACAAATTAACCTAGCATGGCAGCTAAATCAGCTTCCGGGGTGGTGATAGGCATGATGTTAAAGTTCTCAACCAGTACGTTCAGGACGTTTGGAGTAACGAAAGCTGGAAGACTGGGTCCGAGTCGGATATCTTTGATTCCGAGATAAAAAAGCGTCAGCAGAATTACTACAGCCTTTTGTTCGTACCATGAAAGAACGAATGAAAGGGGCAGATCGTTAACGCCGCAATCAAAGGCGCCGGCTAAGGCAGAGGCAATTTGAATGGCCGAGTAGGCGTCATTACACTGCCCAACGTCGAGCAGGCGAGGAATGCCGCCGATATCACCAAGTTTTTTGTCAAAGAAACGGAACTTGCCACAGGCCAGGGTCAAAATCATGCAGTCTGAAGGCACCTGCTCAACAAATTCGGTGTAGTAGTTTCGGCCAGGCTTTGCTCCATCGCAACCACCAACCAGGAAGAAATGGCGGATATCTTTGTTTTTAACGCCGGCGATTACTTTGTCGGCAACCGATAATACGGTGTTACGCCCAAAACCAGCCATGACGGTACCTTTGTCGGTGTCCTCAGTAAATCCAGCCATTGAAAGGGCCCGGTTGATTGCCGGAGAGAAATCTTTATCGCCAAGATGCTTTACTCCTGGCCATGCCACCATGCCTGTTGTAAAGATGTTATCTACATAGCTGTCTTTGGGTTTCTGAATGCAGTTTGTGGTCATAACAATTGCGCCAGGAAACTCTGCGAACTCTTTAGCCTGATTCTGCCAGGCAGTACCATAATGGCCGTAAAAATGATCGTGCTTCTTCAGCTCAGGGTAGGCGTGGGTGGGCAGCATCTCACCATGGGTATAAACGTTGATGCCTTTGCCTTTGGTCTGGAGGAGGATGTTGTTAAGATCTTTTAAGTCGTGTCCTGAAACCAGAATGGCTTTACCTTTTTTGGCGCCCAGTGGAATCTCGGTAGGTACAGGGTGACCGTAGGTGCCGGTATTACCAGCATCGAGAAGCTCCATTGCCCGTAAGTTAACTTCGCCGCATTTCAGGACAAGGCCAACCCAGCCATTCAGGTCGATATCTGTTCGTGAAAGCGAGGCAAGCCCTTCATGGATAAAGGCGTAAACGGTGTCATCTTCTTGGCCCATAATTCTGGCATGATCAGTGTACGCAGCTAGCCCTTTAAGTCCATAAAGAAGAATTTCCTTGAGTGACAAGATATCCGCATTCTCAATCTTATTTGAAGGCAGGTTGGCAGATTCCCCTTTACTGATCATGTCCGCCTCGGTTGTGGGAAGTGTAAAGGTTGCAGCATCGTCAGTGCTGGAAACATCGCCACCGGCCGCGGCAACTTTAGCCTTAAGCGCATCCCGGAGCGTAATGGCTGTAGTAATAAGTGCTGTGAGGCGTGCGTCGTCAAAGTCTACATTGGTCAGGGTCGAAAAAATAGCTTCGCAGGTAAATTTATTAACCTGCGCGTCGATGACACCAGCCTTCCTTCCCGCTGTGGCATAAATACCTATACCTTGGGATGCGTAAATAAGCAGATCCTGTAAGGCAGCTGTTGAGTTTGACTTTCCGCAGACACCGATTGTGGTGCATGCCGTTCCTTTTGCTGTTTGTTCACATTGATTACAATTCATGATTTTCTCCTTTGGGGTTATGGTGCAATTAAAAAATTATTTATGTGAGCACGACTATGGGTCTTTTGCCGCGCTCCTATGACGGTTTTTCCGGCAGGTTCAATTAAACTATACACGGGAAGGCCAGCCTGATCCTTGACTTAGGTCAAGACTGAAAAAATTTTTTAATTTTTAATTGCTTGAATAAAGTGCTTGACCCAACAGGTGAACATCGTGATAGAATTTCTCTTTGTGCTAAAGAAACTGGCTAAATTAATTGTATGGTCAAAGGTTGTAGGAAAGCAAATTAAAAACAGAAATGGGAGGAAGAACAATGCGAACTGCGTGGAGAGTTTTTTTAGGTGTGGCTTTATTGTCCAGTGGCATAGCAATGGACGCCCAAGCCAAAGTTTCTGCTGAAACGCAGAAATGTCTTGATTGCCATACGGAGATGATGCCAGGCCTGGTTGATCAATGGCAGTCAAGCAGCCATTGGAATGCTGGCGTCGGTTGTTATGAATGCCATGGCGCCCAGAAGGGAGAGCCCGATGCAATGGATCATAACGGTTTTTTTGTGGCTTCCATTGTTTCTCCTCGAGATTGTGGTAAATGCCATCCCAAGGAAACAGCTGAGCAGGAGGCAAGCCATCATGCTAAGGCTGGCGATATATTAAATACTCAGGATGGGCTTTTGGGCCAAACAATTGGTGGTGAACCGGCTGTTGCAGTTGGTTGTCGCCAGTGCCATGGTTCAATTGTTAAGACAAACGCAGATGGAACTTTGGATCCTGCCACCTGGCCTAATACCGGTATTGGTCGCGTCAATCCTGATGGATCAAAGGGAACATGTTCTGCCTGTCATACCCGGCATCGATTCAGTAAGGCACAGGCCCGCAAGCCGGAAGTTTGCGGTAAATGTCATCTTGGCCCTGATCACCCACAAAAAGAGGTATACGAAGAGTCGAAGCATGGAATTTTATATCGTGCCTACGAAGACGAGCTGAACATGGACAATCCGAAGTGGGTGCCTGGTCAGGATTATTATGATGCCCCAACCTGCACAACCTGCCACATGGGCGCAACGGCAAATCTCCCGGTTACCCACGACGTGGGTGAGAGACTGGCGTGGGATCTGCGGGCTCCAGTGTCCAAACGAACTGATAACTGGCAAAAGAAACTGGGCAACATGACTGATGTATGCCAATCGTGCCATGGTCCGGCCTTTGTTTCGGGGTTCTATAGTCAGCTGGATCAGTTTGTGGATCTGTATAACAGTAAATTTGCTGTTCCAGCCCAAGAGATACGCAGTCTGCTCATGGAAAAAGGTGTCATTTCGAAGAGTAACTTTGATGATAAGATCGACTGGATTTATTGGGAGTTGTGGCACCATGAAGGAAGAAGAGCCCGCCACGGCGCCGCAATGTCTGGTCCTGACTATGCCTGGTGGCACGGTATTTATGAAGTGGCAAAGCATTTCTATACAGAGTTGCTGCCGGAGGCAAAAGAGGCCAGCGAGAAGGCTGGAAAGCCTGAAGTCTATGAAGAGATACTCACGAAGTATATAAAGAGTGATCCGCGCCACGTCTGGTTTATTGAAGGGTTTGATCCTCAAAAAGTTGAGGCGATGAAAAAATATTATCAAGAGCGCTACGATCAAAAAGTAGAGTAGATATGTTCACTGAAGTGTGATGAAAAAAGCCGTCACGCAAGTGGCGGCTTTTTTTTTACAGTTGGTTATATCGTTTTGAGTTCGAAATGGGTGAGTATAACCTTGGCTGGGTAAAAATACCCTCAAAGTTGGGTGTCTGTGCATCATCGAAATAAAGATGGAGAATGCTTTTGTTGTGTAACAGCTTGATTTTAAAGGGTTTGACTGGATCGTCCTGTTGTTGGCACGTCGATTGCTTTACATGTTAATCAAATTGCACAGAATGCTTTGATGTTTATTTCTGTACTCTTTTAACTCTCCTCCTTGGATAAGGCAGGGTCAGCCGTGGCCCTGCCTTTTTTTATTTTAAAAATTCTAGAAGGTCTTTTTTTTATATTTCAAATGTGTTATATGGGTTTCTTCTCGAAGGGAGGAGTTGTCCTCTTCCCTCGTGAATTATGGCGATGTAGCTCAGCTGGTTAGAGCGCACGGCTCATATCCGTGGTGTCCGGAGTTCAAGTCTCTGCATCGCCACCAGCACATAATCCGGCAACGTCCGGTGCAATACAAAAACCCGCATGGCTTTAAGCTTTGCGGGTTTTTTGTTGTCCGGTGGTGTCCGGTGAAATTCGTTGCAATCCGGGGGTAGCTAGAAGGAACCCTTGACAAGATAAAAGATGCCTGCGAATATGCAGCTGAGTCAGTAGAGGATATAGCTCGCATGTCAAAGGAAATAGCTCACGGTAAACGCTCTGCATGACTGAAAATTACCAACCACCCTTTACCATAACCAAACAAATTCTGTCGCTGGTCAGCGAGATCAGCGAGGCAGTTGGTTATATTGATGCGGCAGGCCTTGCCCCCGGTTCACCAAAACTCCGTAAAGGCAACCTGGTAAAAACGATCACCGGCACATTGGCCATTGAGGGCAATACGTTAAGCCTGGAGCAGGTCAGTGATATTGTTGATGGTAAAAGAGTGCTCGGCTCAGCCCGTGAAATTGCTGAGGTACATGGGGCTATCAAGGCTTATGAGAGTCTGAACCACTTTGACATGACAAGCGAAGAAGACCTGCTGAAAGCCCACCGGATGCTGATGGAAGGCGTATTGGCAAAGTCTGGTCTCTTTCGTCGGGGCAGTGTCGGTATCAAGAAGGCTGGTGAGGTGATCCATGTTGCCCCAAGCGCTGAAATGGTCCCTCAACTGATACGGGATTTATTAAACTGGATTGCGAACAGTGACGACCATCCCCTGATTGCCTCTTCTGTTTTTCATTACGAGTTTGAGTTTATTCATCCCTTTGCTGACGGTAACGGTAGAATGGGGCGGCTGTGGCAGACCTTGATCTTGAGCAGTTG
>JADGBM010000016.1 GCA_015231515.1 Desulfobulbaceae bacterium | reverse complement strand
TGCCAAACATGCGGTGCCGTTATCGCTATTGTTTCCAGCCTAAAGCTGAACAAACCCGTAGAAAAAATTTGCATCGCGGAAGTTAAAAAAAATGGAATAGCCAGCGACCTCTACCTTGGCGTTCGAGCCGCACCGATACTCCTATCTGGTCATCGCTTTGTCCTGTTATTCATGCAGGACCTTTCTGCGCAGCAAAAACTCGCTACCCTCCAAAGAGTGTTTTTTCATGATCTTACCAATATTTTAACCGCCCTTTTAGGATATTCCGAAATCCTGGCCCTGAACAGCTCAGGAGAGACACTGAAAACAGCGTCTATTATCAACAAAAGCGCTCAGAATCTTTACAAAGAAGTTGTGCTCCAGCGAATACTTGCTCACGGAGAACTTGGTGATTTTCAATATTCCAAAGAGAATATCCCGGTCAGTTCCATTCTCACTGAGACATGTGACGGCTTAAGACTGCATCCTTCAGCCAACAACAAAAGCCTTTCGGTTATTCCTGCCGGATCAGATAAAGCCATATCGTCTGACCGATATATCATCATCAAGATCTTAACGAATATGCTCATTAATGCCCTTGAAGCGTCTGATGAAGGAGATGAGGTGCAGATCTGGGCTGAATACCCCCAGCAAGACGAAATTATGTTTGCAGTTTGGAATAAAAAAGTAATTGAAGAGTCTCTAAAACAGCGGATATTCCAAAAAAACTTCAGCACCAAAAACATGAAAGGTAGAGGGCTTGGCACCTATTCCATGAAATTATTTGGTGAAGAGATACTCGGGGGGAAAGTGTACTTCATTTCACAGGAGGAAACCGGCACAACTTTTTATTTAAAACTCTGTCGCAACAACTAACCAACCGTGAAAAAATGGAGTCCAATAAAATGTTATGGTTAAAAAGTATTCATCCAGCAATCTTAATGAGTAAATACTCCCTACCACTTTGTCATATCAGACAAGGAAAATCGCTATCAATTGGTTAACTTTATACGTAAAAACAGCATCTTACAAACACCAAATTCTCTGATATATAAGGTAAAACCCCAGAAGAACTCGCCAAGGCTGGCGACAATATCAAGAAGGCCAACAAACAAATTTTCTTTCTACCTGAAACACGATAGACAATAGTTTTGGGTCGTGTGGTAAGGCACCAGGTCTTGAGATATCACTTTCTTATTCCCCAAGATCTGGTTCTAATAACTCTCTGGACTGCCGCGTCGCTGCGCTCCTCGCAGTGACGGCAATAAATGTCTTCATTGCGAGCGAAGTATGGTAATGCAGGAAATTGCAGGTTGACACCTCTTTGGCCTGGCCGCGTCGCTGCGCTCCTCACAGTGACGAAATAAAAAAAAGGGACTCGGCCAAATAGCCAAATCCCTTATAAATCTGTTGGTGCCTCGGGGGAGAGTCGAACTCCCATGTCCATACGGACACATGGACCTGAACCATGCGCGTCTACCAATTCCACCACCGAGGCATTGCAGCAATGCAAGGGCCACAATGTAGTTTTTTCTGTCGCTTATTGCAAGAAAATTAACATTTCCTACTTAATTTTCTTAGTCGCGCCATCTTGGTATCTTTAAAATCAACTCGGCAGTTCTCACTGAAATCTATCCGCCGAAATCGGCCAATAACTCTTTCCTTCCATTGCAATAAATTGTATGTATAGATGCTTATAACTCCTGCCACAGAATGCTATGATAATTTATACAGACCTTGACGACATCCCCCAGCCTTTCGATAAGCCCTTTGTGACAATCGGCAACTTCGACGGAGCACACCTGGGCCATCAAATGCTTTTCGGTGAGGTGGTGAATAAGGCGTATACCTCTGGCGGCACCAGTGTGGCGATTACCTTTGCCCCCCATCCCCTGCAAGTAGTGCGTCCCGACATGGGGCTTAAGCTCATCTCCACCTGTGATCAGAAGAGAGAACTCATTGAGCTGGCAAACATTGACATCTTAATCATCATCCCGTTTACCAGACCTTTTGCTGCAATGACAGCAGAGGATTTCGTCGACAACATTCTCATCTCTAAAATCGGAGTTCACGAGCTTGTCGTCGGTTATGATTATGCCTTCGGCAAAGGGCGGCAGGGCAACATCCCCTTTCTCCAGGAACAAGGCAGACAAAAGGGTTTCAAGGTCACCGTGATCGAGCCCTATTATGTTGAAGATATGCTGGTCAGCAGCACTATGGTTCGTCAACTTGTTAACGAAGGGCGCATGAGTGATGTAAAGAAACTGTTGGGCCGATTTTACCAGATTCGCGGCGAGGTAAAAATTGGTAAGCAGCGCGGCGGCAAACTCCTTGGTTTTCCCACCGCAAACCTACAGATCACCGCTGATGATCTTTGCCCAAAGCACGGCGTGTATGTAACTCAGGTAATCTACGAAGGAAAATGCTACGGAGGTGTCTTAAACATTGGCAAGAACCCAACCTTTGAAGACACCCAGAGCATCTCTGCAGAAACACATATTTTTGACTTTAATCAGGACATTTACGGCAAAGACATAAAAATCAATTTACTCCGCCATTTACGGGGTGAAAAAAAATTCAGTGGCCCCGAAGAACTCGCTGCCCAAATCAGTCAGGACATCACCCAGGCCAAAGAGGTGCTGCGCCTTGAGGAAAAAGAGATCCTGCTCTCCTGCTCGGAACGCTATAATAGGTAACGGGTGGTTGGACAAACAGTTGATCTGTCGATTAGGAACATCAAATACTTCCCGCAATGGCCCCTTTCACCGACCACCAATACCCACTAAACCAATCAACCAGTTAACCAATCCCCCTACTGCACATAACAGTTCCCATCCTGGACTCGTATCGTCCGTTGCGAATATCTGCTGCTATCCTCATTATGAGTAACCATAATGATGGTCTGGCCTTCCTTGTTCAACTCCAGCAAAAGCTGCATAATTTCCTCGGCGGTAACTGAATCAAGGTTGCCAGTCGGCTCATCAGCCAGCAATATCGGGGGATGATTGACAATGGAACGGGCAATTGCCACCCTTTCCTGCTCCCCTCCCGACAACTGGTCAGGCAAACGATCTGCTTTACTGGCAAGACCCACCCGCTTTAATACAGCCTGGGCCATTTCCGCCTGTTTCTTGGGTTTAATGCCGGTGATGGCCATGGGCATTTTCACGTTTTCAATTACGGTCAGATACGGAATGAGCTGAAATGACTGGAAGATAATACCGATATATTCACTCCGAAAGTCGGCCCGCTGCTCACTGCTCAAATCGTATAAGTTTAAACTATCCACCAGAACCTTGCCTCTGGTCGGGTGATTCAACCCGCCCAGAATAGAAAGCAGGGTACTTTTTCCTGATCCAGACTGACCCATGATAGTTACAAACTCTCCATCATCAATAAAAAAGTCCATATTCTGGATAGCCGAGACCTTTGTGTCCCCACTTTGGTAATCCTTGCCAATACCTCGTACTTCGATCAGGTGTTCAACTGGTTCTGTGCATGAAGTTGCCATAATAATGTCCTTATATATTTTTCAACCTTTTTGTTGTCTCAACCAACAGCGCTTTCAACCCTTAACTCAACCGCTGACTGCATCCATCTGCAAAAACTACTTTCCGCATAACCGCCTATAAAGCTCGCAGCGCCACACTCGGATCAAGACTGCTCGCCTTGCGAGCCGGGTAGAGGCTGGCCAGCAGGCTCAATGCAACGCTCGATAAAATGGAAACTCCACCCATTGTCCAGTTTACCCCAAGGAGTTGCCCTTCGGGGATAACATAAGGCATTACAGCCCATGAAATGGCATTGCCACCGGCAAAACCGAGAATGCCGCCAATCAACCCAACGACCATAGCCTCAAGCAAAATAATCTGCATGACATGACCTTGTCGAAAACCAATGGCCCGAAAAATTCCAATTTCACGGGTTCGTTCGTTGACAGAACCCATCATGGTTACAAAAACAAGCAACGAGCCGATAACAATAACCAGCAACGCAATCCCATAACTAAACGATTGAAAAACCTCTACCGCCTGCATCTTGCCCATAACAGCCTGTTTAAGTGCTGTTACTTTCCCTTCGGGGAACTTCTCGGCAATTTGCAATACCATATCCGAGATAGGGCAGCCTCGGCAGAAGGCTGAAACTTCAACCATTGAAATTTTGCCCTCCTTACCAAGAACCGTTTGCACCTCGTGCAGATCGCCAATCATAATTTCATCTTCAGAGGCCCCGGTCGGCATCAGGATGGCACCAACCGTAAAGTCATGACCCCCGCTGAAACTAACCGTATCCCCTATTTTAAGGCCAAAAGATTTAGCCGCCTCTGAGCCAACCAACAGTTTTCCTGCAGTCGGGAGCTCTCCCTCGAAACTCCACCAGGGCTTCAGGGCAATCTCCTGCTCAAAATCAGAGCCCATCAACAAGACCTTCTTGCCATTTAACTCAGCGCTACCCAGGACTTTTGGCGCAACGATACCAATATTTTTTGTGTTTTCAATTTCACGAATCAAACCCATGCGCGCTTCGTCAAACTCAACACTTTCATAATGCACACCAGCTACACTGATCCCGCCATAGGTCAAAGAGAGACTGTCACTTTTTGGTACCATAACAATATTAGCACCAAACTGGTCGAGGCGCTCTTCAATGTCATGAGACATTGACTCAGTAATCGCAAGCAGTGCGACAATGGAAGCAACACCAATAAACAGACCCAACACCAAAAAAATCATCTTGCCTTTACGGCGGGCCAAGTTGTTAAAAGAGATATTATAGAGCTTCAAATTCGGCCTCCTTCTTAAGAGTCGACTGCCTCTGTCGATGACCTGTCGTATTTAAAAGATCCACCGCTAAGCCCTTGTCTTTAAAAAAACTGTCGATGGTTTTGGTGTTCGTCTTCAGACGGTTAAAGGTCACAACCAGACGTGTTTCTCGGTGGTCTGCCATGGCCTTTCGCACACCATGCAAGCCATCAACACCCTGGACAATTTCCTGATGCCAGGCGCTCGAATCAGCCATTTTGTAAATTGCATCATCAAGATTTCGCGTCGTTAAATAACCTATCGTTTTCGGCACAACAATTGCGCCTAAACCCAGAATAATAATGGCAGAGACAACGGTAGCCAATGTGCCGAAACTGACCCCCCTGTTTTTCACACCCAACACCTTATCTCGCTTATCGCGGTATTTTTCAGAATCGTATCCCATAGTTGGCCCCTCTATTGTTTCTTAAATTTGCAGTACCAACTATTGGCGGTAATGTCCTTCATGGAGATCACCAGGTTAGCTCCCTGCACAACGCGATTTAATGGTGCCGGATTACAGCCGCCCTTAACTACATTAATTTTGTTTGAAGCAAAGCGCTGGCCACAGTTTTCACAAATCATATAATCGCCATCCTGCACGTATCCTTTTCCGGCCTTGTAACAGACATCACAGGCATCAATGGCAGCCCGAATAACCCCATCTCCACTTTTCAAGGTAAAGAAATATACCATGATGCCATCATCGGCCTTCACCTTGAAATAATGAGCCTTACCATCGCTGATAGTTGCCACTGGAATCGAAACTGTTCCGTTTTTCGGTTGAAGTTCTGTAAACCTACTGTCGCCGCCAAAAAACGGAATATTAAATGCCATAGCAAAAGAGCTCAGCATTAAAAATCCCGCAACAAAGAGTGTGGTTGTCAGTATTCTTTTATTCATCATGTTCATCTCCTTATTTGTTGTCCAATTTCGATATGAACTTACGATACAATTTCTTCCATTCCGAGGCAGTCGCATTACAACCTCCACTACTGCAACCGCCGACTCCGCACCTGGCAAAAGAGTTTGAAAACTTAGCAACCTGAGTTCCCTCTACAACCTCCTGACTTGAGAGGGCAGCCGGGTAGCCCATGCTTGAGAGTGCTTCCGCAAGATCAGCCCCAGAAATTCGCAATGTATGATCAGCAATAATGGTTTTTGCTTGAAAGTCAGCGCTCATACCAAGTACTCCTGGAATTTTCTTTAAATTAGCCTCAATGAGGCTAAGACATGAACCGCAGACCAAATTTTCTACCAACAAGGTTGTGCGTTGAACTCCCTGAGCTTTTGCGGATCCATCACCCACCACAACAGTCAAACCAATTATCACTAGAAAAAATGTATGAATAATTATTCGTCTCATCTCAATCACCAAACAAACTATAATCTCTTCTTGTATGTAAAGATTAAATAGGGTTTTCAACCAATTTAGTTTCTAATAGAGCACCTTTCATGCCAAACGCCAAAAACCTGATAACCATTCGATTTCATGAACAATATCAATATAGGCTTTCAGATAAAAGCCAACACATCAAAGAATATTCTTCAATTGAATTATAGAATAGTCTGTAAATTAGAGATTATGGGGGTCGCACAAAAGAGGGTAAACCTAAAGCGAGTGGAGTTACTCTATCCCAAACTTCTCTAACCGATAGATAAGAACGTGTCGGGGAATTTTCAAAAGACGGGCCGCTTCGGAACGATTGCCCTTACTCATTAAAAGAGCCTTCTGAATGAGACTTTTTTCAACTTCTTCCAGAGAGATACCTGCTTCCGGTATCTCTGGCACGGAAAACCCCTCACCCTTTGGGGAAGCTGTAGGCCGTATTCCTGTCTTATCAATGACATCTCCCTTACGAAGGATAACGCAACGCTCCACTGAGTTCTGCAACTCTCTGATATTGCCGGGCCAATCATAATGCTGTAGTTCAGCCATGGCCTTTTTGCTGAACTGGACAGTTGCCGGCGCACCCAACTTTTGAAGAAAATGACCCACTAAGCCGGGAATATCCTCTTTACGTTCACGAAGCGGTGGAATATGGAGAGGTATTACACTTAAACGATAGAAGAGATCTTCACGAAACGAACCTTTGGAAATTGCCTCTGGCAAATCAATATTTGTCGCGGCAATCATCCTGGCATTTACCGGCTCACTGGCATCTGCACCAACCGGCTCCACCTCCCGCTCCTGGATGACCCGGAGCAGTTTGGCCTGCATTTCGACCTGGAGCTCTCCGATCTCGTCAAGAAAGATTGAACCCTCGCCAGCTGTCTGGAAACGGCCCTTTCTGTTTTTTACTGCGCCGGTGAAGGCCCCCTTTACGTGGCCGAAAAGTTCACTTTCAATGAGTGTTGGCGGTATGGCCGCACAGTTAAATGCCACAAAAGGCTGCTTGTTGCGCGGACTATTCTGATGAATCAAACGGGCAAGAACTTCCTTGCCTGTTCCAGACTCCCCGGTAATCAGAACGGTTGCCTCACTATTAGCAACCCGCAAGGCAGTTTCCAGAAGTTCAGCCATAGCGGAGTTCGCCGTCTCCATCCCCTGGGTACCGGTAAGTTTGTTTATTTCTTCAGAAAGATCCTTCGTTTGAGCACGCAGCGAACGGAGTTCTATTGCCTTTTCACAGGAGCGCCGCAAGGTGTCGCGATCAAAGGGCTTAGTGATAAAATTAAAGGCCCCCATATTCATGGCTTTAACCGCCATTTCAATGGAACCAAAGGCCGTAATCACGATCACGGGAACATCCGGACCTACTTTTTTTATATGTTGAAGAATATCCAATCCACTCATGTCTCCAAGTTTCACATCGGTGACAATCAGTGCAGGATCAAGTTTTTCAAATTTCTCCAACCCTTCTTTTCCTGAAGAGGCACACGCTACTTTAAACCCGGCGTGCATCAGATTGTATTCGGTAACCCGCAACAAACTTGTATCATCGTCAATAAGAAGGATTACGCCTGTCATGCAGCTGCCTCAATAGTTGTATTGATATATTAAAAAATAAATATACCACATCAACCGATCAGAATATCTTTATTTTTTAATACTACTAGTAAAACATGACACCGGTCGTGGCCATAATGCCTGAAAAAAGGGTGGGAAATCGAGGTTAACCATTCAATTTCATTATTTTTTTAATTTCACTATTTTTTTTTTTACTGTACTTTACTGCCATGCAACAAGATGACCTTTTACACAACTTTATAAACTCTACTTATTCGGGTCATCTCCTATCCGGAACACACTCTTCATTCCTTAAAAAATACCTATCAAAACGCATACGTAATTTTCTAGAGTTTGAACAATTCGGTCCACCTGTCATTCCCTATATTTCAGCCTGGAAGGAAGGTGACCCCCATATCTGGTTTGAGTACGCAGGCCGGAAACTGCTCAGCATCCTGGGCTGTAGCTCTGAGGACTGCGCATCACGTTTACGAAAAAGCATTGTTGACCGTTGTGTCTATAAATCTCCAGGACTTAAGCCAACCACGAAAGAAATTCTCAGCGGCAGCGAACTGACAAAATCGAACCAACGGCTTCGGGAAGAGGTGAAGCATAGCGGTGAACTTGAGGCAGTTTATAAGATCTCTACAGCTGCCGGCACAATGTTATGGCTCAAAGATCAAGCCGTCATTGAAGTGTTCAAGGAGGATAACATCTGCCTTTCTCATGGGGTTCTGAGCTTTGTGACTAAAGAGATGCAGGCCGAAGAACAACTTAAACAGACCCAGAAAGATCTACGCAAACATCGCGACCATCTTGACAAGCTTGTAAAACTCAAATCCTTGGAACTCAGAAAATCACAATTAGACATTATTTCTCGGCTGGCCAAGGCTACTGAATTCCGAGATCAAAGCACCGGACAGCACATCACCAAGATGGGCCATTACAGTGCAATTATCGGTGGAAAGATCGGCATTAAACCCTATCTAAACAAACTTCTTTTTCACGCTACACCAATGCACGATGTCGGTAAAATTGGTATCTCCGACAGCATTCTCCTTAAACCCGGCAAGCTGAACAGCCAAGAATACACCATGATGCAAAAGCATAGCAAAATTGGTGCAGAGCTTCTATCCGGCCATAAATCGAACCTTCTAACTGTTGCAAAACATATCGCCCTCACTCACCACGAAAAATGGGATGGTTCCGGCTACCCACACGGCCTCAGCCAAAAAAACATACCTCTTGTTGGCCGAATCGTAGCACTTTGTGACGTCTTTGACGCACTCACATCCAAACGCCCATACAAGGATGCCTGGCCCTTTGCTGCTGCCATCGAAGAAATTATTCGCTGCCGTGGAAGCCATTTTGACCCTCGTATCGTTGATGTTTTCCTGAACTGCCTGCCGGATATAAAAAAAATATACACTAAAAATTTCCCACCCCAACTCTACTCGTCCTAGTACTACCACTCACTAATAACCATAATCCGGACATACCGGAAAATTGCCCCTTAACAAGGGTACTAAAAAAATATTTTCATTTATAATCCCTTGACTTAAAAATAGTAATAATTACTGTTGTGTTATGTAATACCCCTCTAAGGAGCCGGAAACCTACCCTACCCCTTACTTTCTCCTAAACCCTGGGTTTCCGGTCTCCTTAGTTTTTTTATTTTGACAAATATTGTTTTTCTGTGCTGTAATGAATTTTTACACTTTAAAACAAGGGGGCCTTACAATGAAGATGACAGAGATTCAAAAACGAGCAAAAGTAATGGGACTTAATCCAGGAAAAGTTAAAAAATCAGAATTGATTCGTTTAATTCAGGAACAAGAAGGCAACTTCTCCTGTTTTCAGACGGCTGAAGATTTCTGCGACCAAACAGAGTGCTGCTGGAGGGGAGACTGCCTCACAACCCATTAATCCATTTATTATCAGTTAACACTCTTAAGCCGGTATGCTATTGTGCAACATACCGGCTTTTTTTATTTAAAAACCGGCGCATTTGATTAATTTTTCTTCTCGCGGAGGCAACTAATGTCACAATGGTATCTTTCTTACAACGGTAAACAGATTGGACCAATGGATCTTTCCCAGGCTCTAAAGCAAGTCCAGCAAAACAAAAATGGCCATGCCTGGCGTGAAGGTTTGGCCCAGTGGCAGCCAATTGAATCAATAAGTGAGTTATCTGACAAAAATAATTCCCCCAACGCACCACCGCCCTCTTCGGGTGCTTTCAATGCCGACGATATCGATTACAAAATATTTGGCTCAGAGATGCAGTTTGTTGAAGTTGAGCTTGATCCCGGCGAATCGGCTGTCGCAGAAGCTGGTGCCATGATGTACAAAGACAGCTCGATCCAGATGCAAACCGTTTTCGGTGATGCCTCTAGTCAAAGCGGCGGATTCATGGGCAAGCTCCTGGGGGCAGGGAAACGTTTGCTGACAGGTGAAAGCCTGTTCATGACAGTCTTCACTCATAATGGTTCCGGCAAGGCCCATGTTGCTTTCGGGGCACCGTACCCTGGCAACATCATCCCCGTCTCTCTGGCAAAGGCCGGAGGCTGCCTTATCTGCCAGAAAGACAGTTTTTTATGCGCGGCCAAGGGTGTATCCATCGGCATATATTTCCAGCGCAAAATTATGACCGGTCTTTTTGGTGGTGAAGGCTTCGTTATGCAAAAACTTGAGGGTGATGGGCAGATTTTTATTCATGCCGGGGGGACTGTAATAGAACGGCATCTCAAACCGGGAGAGTCACTTCACGTCGATACCGGCTGTATAGTTGCCATGGAGCCATCAGTACAATTTGACATCGAACAAGCAGGCGGCATCAAAACTGCTCTTTTTGGCGGAGAAGGTTTTTTCTTTGCAAAAGTTACAGGCCCAGGCAAAATATGGCTGCAATCACTCCCCTTTTCTCGTCTTGCCGGACGGATGCTTGAAGCCATGCCTCAAAGAGGCGGGGCTAAGGATGAAGGTTCTCTTCTCGGTGGGTTGGGAAATATGATTGGCGGTCGTTAGCTCTACTTTGTCAGATTAACAGAGCGTAACAGAAAATCCCCCTGGCCCCCTTTTACAAAGTGGGGGATCATTAACTTTCCATTGAAGATAGGCGACGCAGGAGACTTCGAAGGGGGATTTCATAAACATCTCACTGATCTGACAAAGTAGAACTAGGCGGCTGAAGGCTTAGCTTGCAACTGTTCTGCTGCCTTCATTTTTTCCCATAAGTTCTTTCTGCTGATACCTAGAAGCCTTGCTGCTTCTGTTTTATTGCCATTTGCCAGAGAAAGGGCTCTTTCTATACAGCGTTTTTCAACACAGGCTATCGCCGAGGCTAGATTCAATGTTTCCTGATCAAGGCAGCTATCATCTTTTCCAGTTAACCCAGCCGGGAACAGCTCTTCAGTTATAAGCGTTTGCTGCGTTAAAACAGATGCCCTTTCCAGTATATTTTTTAGCTCTCGTATATTCCCTGGGAAATCGTAGGAATTCAACCCAGCCAATGCTGCCTCAGACAGGTGCAGATCAAAGCCACGCATACTGCTGAACTCAGATAAAAAATATTCACATAATGCCGGAATATCATCTTTTCGCTCTCGAAGCGGCGGTATCTCGATAGGAATAACCTTTAAACGGTATAGTAAGTCCAAACGAAAACGGCCCTTCTCCACCTCTTCCTCCAGGTTTCTTGCAGTAGAGCATAAAATGCGGACATCAACAGGTATAGGAAAACGCCCCCCAACAACCTCTATCTCGCGCTCCTGAAGCACTCTTAGAAGCTTCACCTGGAGGCCAAGCGGCATATCGCCAATCTCATCAAGAAGAATCGTACCACCGTTGGCCAGTTGAAACTTACCTGTCTTTTTCGAGTCCGCCCCGGTAAAGGCACCTTTCTCATGACCAAACAACTCTGATTCGATTAAATTCTCAGGTATCGCAGCACAGTTCAGTTTCACATAGGGACCTTTATGTCGTGAGCTCTGTTCATGTATGGCAGCGGCGACCACTTCCTTTCCTGTACCACTTTCCCCGGTAATCAGTATTGTTGAGTTTGATAAGGCCACGCTGCTGATGAGTTTTTGAATATTCTGCATAGCGGCGCTGACACCGATCATTTCAAATCTCTTAACACCTTCCTCTAAAGCAGCACATTTTGTCCTGATGGCCTGTTGCTCGACAAGCCTATTAACCCTGATACTCAGATCATCCATATCAAAAGGCTTAAGGATATAATCGGAAGCCCCTTTTTTTAAGCAGACCACAGCATCATCAACTTCCCCAAAGGCTGTCATCAGAATCACATCAGTATGCGGGGAATTTTTTTTGATATGACCTAGGAGACTGACCCCATCGAGACCAGGCATTCGTATATCTGAAATAACAATATGATAATTTGTATGTTTAATTTTCAGCAAGGCGCTGGTGCCATCAGCCACATCATCAACAGTCCAGCCATCAGCAACCAGGCGGTCATAAAGCGTAATCCGCATGATTTCATCGTCTTCAGCTAAAAGAATTCTAATCATCAACAATTCCTCATGGTAAGTTTACTTCAGGCCTTCTTGCCTGAAACAATCGGCAGCAAAATCTTAAAACAACTTCCTTGGCCTTTTTTACTTTCAACGATGATAGAGCCGTTCATTTTTTGAACAAGTGCAAGTGATACTGTGAGCCCCAAGCCTGTCCCTTCCCCTTCACCTTTGGAGGTATAAAACGGGTCAAAAATCTCACGAATGTTTTCCTGGTCAATTCCAATCCCGGTGTCTGTCACAGCCACCTCAATTGCCTCGCCCTTGAGTGTTGATGAAACCTTGAGTGAACCTCCGGTCGGCATCGATTGCAGGGCATTTAAGCAAATATTTACAATCACCTGCCTAAAGGCCTCAACATCGACTAAATACGAGTCGCTCAGGTTAAGATTTGTGTTTAAGTCGATGTCTTTAAATCGATATTCCATTAAAGCCAGACACTCACGAATAAGCTCATCAACATCAACCTCTCGAAGACGCAACGGCTCCTTTCTGCCAAAATTCAATAGTTGCCGCAGTGTTGTCTCAACCCTCTTTAAGCCCTTGTCAAGAAGCCCCAGATATCTGCTTTGCAACTGCCTGTCACTGGGATTTTGGGTCATTGACTTGACACAATTTCTCATGCCGCCCAATGGATTATTTATCTCATGGGCAATACCGGCAGAGAGCCTGCCAATGGCCGCCATTTTTTCAGCCTGGTAGACCTGCTCCCTTGTCTGTTCGAGCTGCTCCTGTGAAGCAATAAGGCGGTCGCTCAAATCAAAAAATTTCTTACTGAGATCAGAAACCTCATCCCCTCCACCAACAAGCACTCTATCTTCTAGCTGGAGTTCTGGAAACGAATCCATGGATTTTGAAAGAAAAGCCAGCCGGCGCACCACAATTTGATCGAGCAGAAGGTAGATCACCAGACCAACCACAAATATAGTGCCAAGGCAGACCAGTAGGAGCATAACATTATTCCTGGTTATGGCTTGATACGCCCATTCAATAGGAATAACCAGACTCAGCCCGCCCCGGACATCGCCAATTTTGTACCCATGCTTGACGTGGCACTCTAAACAGGCCTGCTCAACAATCAGCGGACTAATAAAGCGTAAAAAACGAGTACCTTTATCATGGGTAATCTCAATAACCTCAGTGACACCAGTTTCGAACAGTGCAAGACTTTTGGCCTCAAAGTCATCCGGAGCATTTTGGGGGTTCACCGGCTTCAAACTCGTTACCCTGAAACGACAAAAATCTGATTTATCTGCATACAAGGACAACTCTCGAGTCACCATCGCCGGATTTCGTTTCACGTACTGATTGCCATGAGTATCAACAACTTCAGGATCGTCTAAAAATGGATTAGGGCTGGTGCCAGGTCCTTTCATCAGGAACAAACCGTTATGATCAGCCACCCATTTCCGAGTCAAAACAATCTGCTGTGCAATCATCCGCGCTTGACGTTCAGCTAGGCCTCGTACCAACTCATTCTGAAATGAAGAGGTTCGGTAAAAGGTAATCCCGAAAGAGACCAGGATAACTGCTCCGATAGAGAGGATAAATTTTGATCTGAGTTTCATCTGACTCCAACCCTTAAAATGTAACTACGGACACCACCTGTAAGTCTAGTAGCAAAATGCATTCCGCACAGGCAACAGAACAGCTTCATGCCTGTAATTTCCAGGAGTGCGGGCATTACACCAAAGCTTACCAAGACGATACAACTCAACCGCCACAGATAGTGTAACCATATTGTAACAGCACACTCAAGCGATATGTTACCGTTTGGTTTACGCAAGGCTTTGATCCCCAAAAGATTGAAGCTATGAAGCAATACTACAAGGATCGCTATAACCAGAAAGTTGAGTAGTCAAGATAAGCGGTTAGGATAAAAAGCCCCTCCCCTGAGGCGGTCATGGAGTCATCTCTGTGGCCGCCTTTTTCTATGTGTGAGTAAGCAGTATTTTCCCTTGCTCCAGTTCAATTGTCCTGTGGGCCAGCGACGAGGCGATACCGTGATCATGGGTGCTGAAAATTATTGATATGTTTTGTTTGGAGTTAAGTTCTCTGAGCAGATCCACGATGATAGCCTGATTGACTTTATCAACGTTTGAAGTGGGCTCATCGCATAAAAGCACCTCCGGCTGTAGAACCAATACCCTGGCCAGGGCAACACGCTGACTCTCCCCACCAGACAGACAGGCAGCCGGTGCATGAATAAACGATTGCATACCGACTGTGTCGAGAGCCCTCTCGATGCGGTCTCTTCGTTCTAGCTTATCTACCTTGCGAACTTTCAAACCAAACTCAAGATTTTTGAAAACGGTGGTCGAAAAAAGAACGGGGTTCTGATCCAGCAGAATTACCTTACGCCTGAGTTGCTCATTTTTCTTTTGACCAAACTCTACCCGGCGCGAATCAAAATAAATCTCTCCGCTGGAAGGCGTATCTAGAAAGGCCAATAAGTTTAACAGTGTTGACTTCCCTGTGCCATTGGCCCCAAGCAGGGAATATATTTTGCCCTTTTCAATACCGAGATCAGAGATATTTAACACTTCACGACCGCCATACTCTTTTCTGAGTTTATTTAATTGGTATAAACTCATGAACGCACTTTGCCTTGCAGGAAGTGAAATACGAAGTTTAGAAAAAAACTGATACTCATCAGGATTATCCCTAAGGCCACTGCCATCACGAAGGCCCCTTTATCGTACTCCAAGGCCATGGATGTTGTCATTGTCCGCGTAAATCCCTTGATATTCCCGCCCAGCATCATGCTGATGCCAATTTCTGAAATCACCCGTCCAAATGCTGCAATTACGGCTGCCATAACCCCGAAACGCGCCTCACGAAACACCACTCTGGCCGCCTGAAAATGATTGGCCCCCAGCGCAATGGCCGTCCTCTTGTAGCGCGGATCAATGCCGCTGATAGCCGAAAGAGTAAATGCTGTAATAATTGGAATAATAAGAATGACCTGCCCAATGATAATAGCGTTCTGAGTATAGAGCAGGTCCAGTGAACCGAACATCCCTCGGCGGGATATGAAACTATAGACAAAAAGACCAATGACAACTGTCGGCAAGGCCAACAGTGTATTTAACAGTGTTATGGTCAGCCGTTTACCAGACCATTTGCTAAAGGAGATAGTAAACCCCAGAGGAACCGCAATCAAACTGGCAAACACAGTCGAGAGCAGACTTACCCGCAACGAAGTCCAAACAATCAAAAATATCTCCTTATCCAAAGAGATAATTAATTGCAGGGCAGAAACAACGCTATCAAGGAGTAAATTCATGCTTGTCTGAAGCCGCTAATCAGTAATCAAAAGAAAAATGCGGAACTAATCGATTCACAATACAAGCCCCTATCAGACAACCAGGCCTGCTATAAGGAATCCGGGAGAAACAGTTGTTTACCAAGTAATTTATAGCCATCAATCAACTTCTGCCCATTCTCCGAAACCAACCACTCTGCAAATGTTTGCGCATCTTCATAATTCACATGGGCATGCGTTTTGGAATTCACAGGGATAACGCCATACGGATTTACAAGATCGCTGTCTCCCTCACTGAGAATTTCTAAGGCAACAGGCAGATCACTTCCAAGTGTATATTTTAAATACGTACCACGATCAGCCAAGGCATAAGCCTTTTTTTCGTCGGCAAATGTCAGCGTTTTACCCATGCCCTGCCCTATTGACAAATACCATTTCCCCAAACCACCTGGGTAGGCAAAGGAGACTTTTTTCTCTTTACCTTTTTGCAGTATGGTTTCTGATCCCTGTTCCATCATAAACCCAGTTTTACTCCACAGAAACTGCTCTTTGATGTGTGTGCCGGAATCATCCCCCCGCGACACAAACAGCGCGCCACTGGCGGCTATTTTCCTGAAGGCTTCAACGGCATTCGCCATCCCCCTAATGCCTGCGGGATCGGTTGGTGGACCGACAACAACAAAATCATTGTGCATGACAGCATACCGTTTCGTTCCATAACCGTCCTGCACAAATTTCTCTTCTCGTTGCTTCGCATGAACAAAAATCAGATCAACATTACCATCAACGCCATCACGAATTGCAGCACCAGTGCCTTTGGCAATAACCTTAACGACAATCCCGGTCTCCTGTTCAAAGGCCGGTAACAGAACGTCTAATAATCCGGAAGACTGTGTACTTGTTGTCGTTGACATTTTAAGAATTTTTTCCGCCGCCTGAACCTGGGCAACCGACAAAAGAACGAAGATCAGAATAAAGGCGTAATACCGTATGTGCGTTTTCACTTGTAACCTATGGGTAATTGTTTATTTTTATTCTCCTATACCCGTTCTTCAGGCATAATTTGAGGAGGAAGGTAGAGAGTAAAGCAGGCGCCGACATCATCATTATTTCTGCATTCAATTGACCCACCGTAACTTTCTATAATCTTTCTTGAAATGGACAAGCCAAGTCCGGTACCGCCCTCTTTTCCTGTAACAAAAGGCGTAAACACGGAATCAAGTCGTTCAGTAGGAATCCCCGACCCAGTATCACAAATAACGGCCTTAATACCCCCATCTGCTTGTTTGATCAGCGATACGCTGATCAGTCCGCTATCAGAAATAGCATCAATGGCATTCAAGATAATATTTAAAAAAACCTGCGAAATCTTGGCCCCGGCAACCAGGAACTCTTCGGCATCTTCCCGGCCGGTCACATCAATGATAATTGATTTTTTACGTAGATGGTTTTCAAGAAGTTTGAGAACTTGATCGATCACTCGACTCAAAGGTTCTTTTACGAAATTGTCGGGTTGACGCTGCCCCTTCGAGTAGTTCAAAACCTCCTCAACTGTCGAGTTCAAACGGTCCGTCTCTTTGAGCAGGATGGTTACAAATTCACGTTTGGGATGTCCTTCCGGGAATTCATCAAGGAAAATTTCTGCGGTTCCGCGAATTGAGCTCAGCGGGTTTTTTATCTCATGTGCCAGAGAGGCAGAAAGCTGCCCAAGGTATGAAAGACGCTGGCTGGCCGATAACTGTTGTTCCGCTTCAATCAGAAGTTCAGTCTCCTCGTGAAGCTTCTCGTAGGATTTTTCGAGTTTCTGAGCCACCGCTTTATAGCGCTCACGAAGACGGGCCTCACGGCCTGCTATAAATCCAGTGACGGTTCCGGCAGCTATATAAAGCACTACCTCCATAAGTTCGCCAAGGTAGAGCTCGGGGCCCTTACCGATGTATAACAAAAGATGCGGGATAAAGGCGAAGGATGACAGCAATGCTAAGGTAAGTCCACCTCGAACACCAAACCACAGTGCCCCAAGAACAATGGGAAAATAGCTAAGTCGTCGATAGGTGTCGTGATAAAAAACCAGATAGCCGGGGGTGACAAAATGCAATACCCCAATACCGATAACAACAAGTATCAGAGCAAGAAAAGCAAATTTTTTCATGACCGGTAGTTGGCATTAATCTTGACGTAATCAAGTGAGAAGTCGCTGGTATAAACGACGGCTGAGTGTGAGCCTGTCGTCAGGTCAACCGTAACATCAAAACTATCTTTCCTTAATACTTCAGAGGCCTTTTTTTCAGCTTCCGCTCCACACCACAAGCCGCTATTAACCAGCTCAACATCATCAAAACTGATTGAAACCCGGTCAGGATCAAAATCGGCTTCGGAGCGTCCTAGGGCAGCAATAATTCGACCCCAGTTTGCATCCTGGCCGAAAAATGCAGTTTTCACCAATGGAGAGTTGGCAATGGTTCGGGCTGCCAGCTCTGCATCAATTGTCGACAGGGCATTAACGACCTTTATGGCCACCAGTTTGGTGGCGCCTTCGCCGTCAGCAACAATCTGCAAAGCCAGATCAAGACAAAGTTCGTCCAGAGCGGTTTTAAACTTCAAGGCCTCAGCAGAGCTCTTCTCGGTGATGCGAGCATTCCCAGCCAGGCCGCTGGCCATCAGAAACACCGTATCGTTTGTACTGGTATCTCCATCAATAGTTACTCGATTAAACGACCGCTCGGCGCTGTCCTTTAAAAAACTGTTTAAAACCTCTGGGGCGATGTCAATATCAGTTAAAATATAACCAAGCATAGTTGCCATATTGGGCATAATCATACCGGCCCCCTTGGCGATTCCCAACAGTTTAACCGGACACCCATCGACAACAATCTCTTTCACTGACAGCTTCTGAACTGTATCAGTGGTCATTATGGCCTGGGCAACATCCAGAACACGCTCGGGAGAACGCGTGGCAACCAACTGCGGGATACTGGAGAAACAACCCATTTCCAACTGCTGCCCGATGACCCCTGTTGAAGAAACATGAACAAGGTCTTCAGAGATATTTAAGGCCTCAGCCAGCATGGCTGAAGTCTTACGGGCATTCTGCATTCCCTCGGTTCCGGTACAGGCGTTGGCTATGCCGGAGTTAATCATCACAGCCTGAGCAAATCCGGACTTGATTCTCTCGATGCCAAGCAAGACCGGAGCGGCCTTTACACGGCTGGTGGTGTATACCGCGGCAGCGGCAGCAGGCCTTTCACAAGAAATCAGGCCGATATCGAGCCTTTTTTTACCCCGGATACCCGCTTCAACTGCCGAAAAAGAAAACCCTTTAACTGTTAAGTCCTGATTCATTGCAATTGTTCCTGTTTAAACAATAATAAAAAGACAGGGAGTTGAGTATATCCCTTCACGCTATATTCTACAGCCTAAAGCCTAAAAAACCTACATAGCCTTTCCGCAACAACGCTTATATTTTTTCCCTGACCCGCAAGGACAGAGGTCATTCCTGCCGACCTTATCTCCCTCACGTATGACCGGCTGATGGGCCTTCTCCTCATCGCTGCGATTCATTTCAATCCGCTGCTGTTTCTCCCGCTGCTGACGAGCCAACTGCTCAACATCATCATCCTGGACAAGGCGCACCATGAACAGCGTGGAAATAGTTTGCTGTTTAATGGTCTCCATAAGATCCATAAACATTTCAAAACCCTCTTTCTTATACTCATTAAGAGGGTTTTTCTGACCATAGCCACGCAGACCGATACCTTCCTTTAAATGGTCTATGTTAAGAAGATGATCTTTCCAGTGACTATCAACAACCTGCAGGAGAATCATACGCTCAAGATGGCGCATATTTTTTTCGCCAAGTTCCTGCTCGCGCTTTTCATATTCGGAAAGAACGTGCGCCACAACGCGCTCTCTAAGTGCATCTGCCTTGATCTCAACTTTTTCCTCAGCGCTGATCCCATGAGAAAAACCAAAACTTGAAATCATGCTCTCCTCAAGATGCGCCCAGTCCCAATCTTCGGAAGGAAGCTGATCATTGACAATTATTTCCGCCATCGGCCCAACAAGCTCCGGCACCATCTCCAGAATTAACTCCTTGACATTATCACGCTTCAACAACTCGCGGCGCTGGCTGTAGATAACCTCACGCTGCTTATTCATAACATCGTCGTACTCAAGAAGATGTTTACGAATCTCAAAGTTATGCCCCTCAACCTTACGCTGGGCATTTTCAATGGCCCGGGTAATCATCGAGTGCTCAATCGGCTCATCTTCTTCCATTCCCAAACGTTCCATGATGCCTGAAATTCGATCAGAACCAAAGATTCGCAGCAGATCGTCTTCCAGAGAGAGATAGAACCTCGATGAACCAGGGTCGCCCTGTCGACCGGAACGGCCACGAAGCTGGTTGTCAATCCTCCGAGACTCATGCCGACTGGTGGCCAGAATATGTAATCCTCCGAGATCGGCAACTCCCTCGCCAAGTTTAATATCAGTTCCACGACCAGCCATATTGGTGGCAATGGTCACCCTGCCACGATGACCTGCCTCAGCGATGATCTCCGCCTCACGGTCATGCTGCTTGGCATTTAACACCGAATGTGGAATCTTCTCTTTTTTCAGCATGCGGGAGATCATCTCGGATGTGTCAATACTAATAGTGCCGACCAACACGGGCCGCCCCTGCTCATGCAACTGCCTGATCTCCCGGACAACGGCGCGGAATTTAGCCTTGGCATTTTTATAGATAACATCGGCGTAGTCATCACGGATCATTTTAAGATGGGTTGGCACCAGCACAACATCAAGATTATAAATCTTCTTAAACTCAGGGGCTTCGGTGTCAGCTGTACCAGTCATACCAGCAAGCTTTTCGTACATTCTGAAATAATTCTGGAAGGTAATTGAAGCATAGGTCTGGTTTTCCTTTTCAACCTTCACACCTTCTTTGGCCTCCAGGGCTTGATGCAGACCATCACTGAAACGTCTACCTGGCATGGTTCTGCCGGTAAACTCATCAACAATGACCACCTCTCCATCCTTAACAATGTAGTCAACATCATTCTTAAAAAGGACATTGGCCTTTAACGATTGGTTCAGATGGTGCAGATATTCGATGTTTTTAGGATCATAAAGATTATCAACCGCCAGGAGTTTTTCGGCAAGTTCAACGCCTTCTTCCTGCAAGGACAAGGATTTTGCTTTTTCATCAACAACGTAGTGAACGCCCACCTGAAACTTTGGAGTTATGCTGTTTACCTGAACATAGAGATCGGTTGTCGCCTCCGTTGGACCCGAGATAATAAGTGGAGTCCGGGCCTCATCAATAAGAATACTATCGACCTCGTCAACCACCGCAAAATAAAACTCACGCTGGCAGAAATCAGCCATCTCAAACTTCATATTATCGCGCAGATAATCAAACCCGAACTCGTTGTTAGTTCCATACGTAACGTCGGCATGATAAGCCTGCCGCCGGGTCTTATCATCAATCCCATGTACAATAATGCCGGTAGTGAGACCAAGAAATCGATAGACTTCTCCCATCCACTCGGCGTCTCGCTTAGCCAGGTAATCATTAACGGTGACAACATGCACCCCTTTACCAGCAAGGGCGTTGAGGTAAACGGCCAGGACAGCGACCAGGGTCTTGCCCTCACCGGTTTTCATCTCAGCAATTTTGCCCTGATGCAGTATGATACCACCGACCAGCTGCACATCATAGGCTCGCATATTCAGGACCCGCTTTCCACCCTCACGAGCAACGGCAAAGGCCTCCGGCAAGAGAGCGTCAAGTGTTTCTCCAGCGGCAAGCCGCTCTTTGAACGATATAGTTTTAGCACGCAGCCCATCGTCATCGAGCTTTTGTATCTCTGGCTCAAAGGCATTAATCTTGTCAACTAAGGGCTGGATTGCTTTAAGCACCCTGTCATTTTTAGTACCAAATATTTTTGTTAGCACCTTGCCTATCATCTATTTTAACTCCAGTGAAGACTTCTATTTTTAAAATTTAATTTTCCCAGATTAAAGCTTCTTCATTACAGTCTGGAAACTTCGGACATTGAAGACAATCGCTCCATATTTTATGGGGCAACTCGTTCTTATCGATTGGCTTAAAGCCAAATTTATTAAAAAACCCTGCCTGATAGGTCAGCGTAAAGATCCGTGTGATCCCCAGTGTTTCGGCCTCATCCAGACAAGAGTTCACCAGGGCCGCCCCAATCCCTGTGCCTTGAAACTGACTTGCCACCACCAACGACCGCACCTCCGCCAGATTTTCCCAACACACGTGTAGGGCTGCGGCACCGGCAAGTATCTCTTTACCTTGCCCACCGCCCATCTCACCGTTATCAAGGACGGTATAGACCTTGAAATCTCGCAACTGGTCATACAATGAACTCAATGAGCGACCAAGAAGGAGTTCCTGCTTGGCAAAATAAGCCAGCAAATCGTAGATAGCTTTCACATCACTCATCCGGGCATTTCTTATCATATGGCTGATCCTAATCAGTTTTTTTCAGGGGCTGGCATTAAATGTTTGATAGATATCCTATCACAAAATAGATAACTTGCGATTATATTTATGGCAGCTGTTTCTGGTCGGCCGCTACAAGCATGATAAAAACCTTGCGCTGCTCAACTGACTCAAGGGTGGCGGCCAGGGAGTTAGCCTCCGCCAGACTATCAAAATGGCCAACAAACACCCGGTGGAACTTACCGTCAGGCGGATCCGGCATCAAGTAAAAAGAGTTATATTTTTTATCACGCCACTGCTGTACCGCCTTTTCCGCCCTATGCTGGTCTTTAAAGGCTGAAACCTGTACCGCAAAAAACGAAGCATCCTGACTCGCCGCCGTTTCATTTTCACTTTTAACAACAGGATCACGAACCTCTTCAGGGCTTTTCTCACTAGTACTTTCGGCCCTGGTGATTTGGGCCTCTGATCTTTTATGCCACATTTTAGAGGCAAAGCCCGGAAGATCCTTTGCCTTGTCAGAACTCTCAGAAGTTTGCAGCACGGACTGGCCAGTCCACAGACCAAACAAAAACATCCACAGAAAAATACAAAAGCTGGAGACCAACAGCCCCAGCAATCCGCCAACTCCCAACTCGATAGAGACAAGGGGTTTTTTTACTTTCTTTGTCGTTTTCTTTTTCGTTGCCATTCTAATCCAGATAAACTGACTTTCAGATACGATCCTGGATCACATTGAATCTGGAGCCGCTACGCCAATGAGGCTAAGGCCATTATGAAAAACTACTTTCAGGCTGGCGACCAGCCAAAGCCGAGCAATAGATAACTGCAGATCATCAGAAATAACTCGGTGTTTATTATAATAGCTGTGGAATTTACCGGCCAACTCCTGAAGGTAGAAAATAATCCGATGGGGAGACAAGTCAAGAGCCGCTGCCCTAATCAGTTCAGGAAAACCGGCCATGTCCTGGAGCAAAGCCATCTCCTCCGCCTCAACCAACAGGGTCAGATCGGCATCTTCAACAGCACCACGCTGCACGCCCTTCTCTGGGGCTTGGCGCAATATGCTCGCCAGTCGCGCATGACCGTATTGCACATAATAGACGGGGTTTTCCTGGCTCTGTTGTTTGGCCAAATCCAGATCAAATTCAAGTTGGCTGTCAGCTTTGCGCATTAAGAAGAAAAAGCGCACCACATCAGCCCCAACCTCATTCAACAACTCGTCGACTGTGATAAAAGTAGCCTTTCGAGTGGACATCTTCACCTGTTTGCCATCTCGAAGCAAGGTAACAAACTGATGCAAGACCACAGTGATCAATGACTCATCATATCCAAGGGCTTTCACCCCTGCCATTACATCCGGCACTGTAGCGATATGGTCAGCTCCAAAAATATTGACCATCCACTCAAAACCACGCTTAAATTTTTCGCGATGATAGGCAATATCCGGCAGTCTATAGGTTGGCTCTCCGGTACTCTTGATAATTACCCGATCTTGTTCCATACCGAACTCTGTCGTTTTAAACCACACAGCCCCTTCATCGTCATAGACCAGCCCTTTTTCCCGTAGTTTGGCAACAACATCATCGATATGACCGTCATCGTAAAGGGTATGCTCATTGAAGTAATTATCAAAATGAATGTCCATACGCTTTAACGTGCCATTAATATCGTCGAAAATGGCAGCCTCGGCCTTCTTCTGGAATGGCTCTGCGGCAGGCTCGTCCTTTAAGGAATCACCAACCTCGGCCTGTAAATCCCTGGCAATATCGTAGATATATTCGCCCTGATAGCCATCCTCGGGAAACTCAAACGCCTCCCCTAACAGCTCAAGATATCGTGAACGCAGCGACTCAGCCAGAACCCGCATCTGCCTTCCGGCATCATTATAGTAATATTCTCTGGTCACATCATGGCCCGTTGCTTCCAACAGTCGGGCAATGGCATCTCCAAGAACAGCTTGACGGCCATGCCCTATACTCAAAGGGCCGGTTGGATTGGCACTGACAAACTCAACCAGAACCTTTTTACCCTTTCCAACATTCGACGGCCCAAAGCCATCTCCACCTTGACATACCAAGGGCAGAACTTCCTGCCACACCGATTTTTTTATGAAAAAATTCACAAAACCAGGGCCTGCAATCTCAATTTTGTCAGCCAGAGGGCAATCGCCCAAAAGATCAACAAAAACTTGGGCAACCTCTCGAGGTTTCTTTTTTTCCTGACCTGCAACAATCAAGGCAAGATTTGTCGAGAAATCTCCCTGGCCATCAAATTTTGGCTTTTCGATCGTATAAACATCTTTAGCCGCATCGGCCCAGCAGCCCTTTTCAATGCCGGAAGAAAAAACAGTATCAATAATTTCTTTTAATCGAGTTCGTATCATTTGGTTGGCTAATTAGTTAATTAGTTAATTGGTTAATTGGTTAATTGGTTAACTGGGTGACACAATAGGAGGTTGACCAGTTCTCCAGTCAACCAATCATATGGCCTCAGCGATAAATTCGCTGGTTGCTATTGCCAAAAAGACAAAGCACCTCGTAGTTAATAGTTTCCATCCACCCGGCAATTTCATCAGCAGTTATCACGGCCGAATGATCTGCAAATGCCTGGGAACCCATCAGGACAACTTCGTCACCCACTTCAGCAGCTGAGATATCGGTAACATCAACAACTGTTGCGTTCATGCAAACTCTACCACAGACAGGGGCCCGTTGCCCCCTGACAATTACGGAGGCCTTGCCGGTCAGACTCCGAAGATAGCCATCGGCATAACCCACCGGCAAGATTGCCAGCCGGCTGGGACGTGCTGTTCTGGAAAGATGCCCATAGCTTACCCCATAATCTGCAGGCACCGTCTTGAGCTGAACAATTTTCGTCGCAAAGGACATTACCGGCTTCAACGACACTACGTTTCGGAGCGCTGGGTCAACCGACGGATAACAGCCATACAGAGAAATACCTGGACGCACCATTTGATGTCGCGTTTCAGGAAAATTAAGGAGTGCCGCAGAGTTAGCAATATGATAAGTGCCTTTAGGTAAAAAAGCTCCTTTTGAGTTTAAATTGTCACACTCTTGATCAAAAAGAACATTCTGGTTCATCGTGGTCGGAGAGTCAGGCTGATCGGCCATGGGAAAATGGCTCAACACCCCGGCAAGTGATACCCCGGGCAGTTTAGTAATTTCGTCAATATACAAAGAAATTTCGTCGGGCATTACACCAAGCCGCCCCATACCTGTATCTATTTTCAAGTGGACAGCAACGGTGGTGTTTCGTTTTTCGGCGTAAGCCGACAAGGCCCGGATGTTGTTCAAGTCAAAAACAACAGGGGTTAGGCCATATTCAATCAGCTCCGCAAAACAGTATGAACCCAGGAAGACAAAGATATCTCCCTGAATCCCTGCCTCTCGCAAAGCCACACCCTCATCCACCTCAGCAATACCAAAAGCATTAGCACCTGTTTCAGACAACGCCTTGGCAGAATGAACAAGGCCATGCCCGTAGGCATCAGATTTAACCATTGCCAGCAACCGCACCCGAGGGGTGACCACGGCCTGTAAGGCTTGAAAATTATGCTGTAGGGCGGCACAGTCGATATAAACTGTATTATACAAATCAGTATGTGTGGTCATAGTGGTCATAAGTGTACTATCAATTACCACAGGCCGAGAATTTCTTCACGTAAACCCACAATAGACGGCTTGAAAATAACAGTGCCCAACCTATAGCAGCATAAAGACCTCCGATGAGCTCAGCAGGAAGCCCAGAACTACGGAGTAATTTCCCCATGATGATCATCGCCAGAATCATGACCCACATCTTCACAGAGTATACACCGCCAAGGCAGGCGCCGTCTTTTTTCACAGAAATTCTTTCCAGATTTTTTCTAGCCGATTTATCAAGAATAAACAGTGATTTTAAGGTGCCAATAACAACTGCAAGAACAAGAACCCATTGGCTTCTTGTCTCAATGAGATATAACCCACCCCTGAACAATAACATGAGGCCAACCCCACTCCATATTGATGCGGCAACAATGTGATGTGTCCGGAGGGAAACCCCGGGCTTAAATTTTCGAAACACAGCGGCTCCGGAGAAACTTTAAGGGTGTAGTATATTGTCGTTAATCTATGTGCAAGAAATATCGAAGTCTGCGCTTATCTCGTGTTTTTATGGCGATAAAATTAGAGATCGGTCTGGTTTAAAGTGGTTAAGACCAGCGTCAAGGCACTTATTTCCAGTTTATCCGATTTATCCAGATTAGGTAAAAACAAGATAGGCCTACTTCCTAGCCGGAAGTAGGCCTATCAAACAACAGTATGCAGCGTAAATATTAGTCCTCTGACACAGTAATAGCACCTTCAGGACAAACTTCAACACATGTTTCACAGCCAAGACATTCGTCAATATTCACTGGCTCAGCTTTCCCATCAACCATCTCCAAAACCTGAGCTGGACATGCGTTTACACACTCTTCATCACCACTACATTTATCTTTATCAACCTGTACATCCCACATAGTAACTTCCTCCGTAAATTTAATGAATTTCAGAAACAGTTACTTTGGCAACTGCCTCAAAACTATTTGCTCAGACGATATCACCCATTAATGCAAGGTGAATTTTTTGTCAATAAAAACTTCAAGAAACAGACAGAACCAGTTACTGAAAATCCGGTGGGCTCCAGACAAGGAAACATTCAGGTAAGACCCACCTCACGCCCCAGAAAAATTAACCCGCCGAGGATGCGTGTAAACATTCATGCGATTACCCCGGGCAAATCCGATAAGCGTCACCCCATAATCTTCGCCATAGCTTATTGACATGCACGTAGGCGCTGATCGTGTTATTAAAATTGATATACGATTCCGAATAACCTTGGTCATTATTTCACCAGAAATCCTGCCACTGGACAGTAGAATTTTATCCTGGACGGAAATCCCAGCAAGAAAAGCCTTCCCTATCAGCTTGTCAACGGCGTTATGCCTGCCAACATCTTCACAAAATAAAAGTATCTCCTCGGGAGAGGCCAGGGCGGCACTATGTACGCCACCGGTTTTGTCAAATAGCCCTGAGAGGGGTCCAAACTGTTTGAACAGCTGTTTGACCTGGGTAAGAGTCACACACAGGGAGTCTCTACGCTCCCCATAACCACGCAGGTCGGCAGCCTGAGTAAAGGTTACCCCCTGACCACAACCTGAAGTAATGGTCTTCTTATTAAGCCGCTCACTCCAATCAGAAGGTAGATTTTTAAGCTTAACCGACACCCAGTAACGCTTCTCGTCAACCGTAACAGATTCAAGGGAATCTCTGCCGACTATCACTCCCTCCGAGAGCAGAAAACCAATCGCCATCGCCTCCATATCCGTAGGCGTACACATCAGAGAGACGATTTCCCTGCCATTAACAACCAAGGCAAAAGCAAGTTCGACGGCAATAAAGTCAACTACCTCTTCAACATGACCATTTACTAATTTTATAACTGGAAGCTCGCTTGCGGCATCCATCAGTGAACCTCGCTACGGAACCTTGCCTAACCAGCAAGGCTCGAGAAAAAATTATCCAGTATTAAAAACAGCTAAGCTGACACTTGCAAATTCGCAGATCAAGCGCGTCGGCCAACTGCCCGACCTCTCGACTTGGGAGCTTCAAGGACCGGGCAATTGCCAGTGCACTGGCACACTGCACACGACCATCTTCAGCGGCTTTCACCAGTTGTTCTTCGGCTTGTCCCCTCTGTTCATCAGTTAAAGACGAGCCAGAATCAGGTTTTTTTTTCATACTCATTGTCACTCCTATGTTAAGTAAACAACCTAATCCGGATAAACCGGAAATAACTACGCACTCAAACTATTTCTTCCAGATGTGACACCTAACTGTTTACGGCATCTGTGAAAAAGAAAAAACATTTATTGTACCTATTTTAGTGGCACCACCCGAACAGTTACCATTTATTTCAAAAAATTACACCCACAGCCTTTTCAATGATTTCAGCTCCTGTTTAAACACCTCTCCGGCCCTACGACAGATTGAAGCTTTTCTTAAAATCGTTTCCACTATCTGAGTTCCACAAAATACTGCGACAATTCACCGCATTTACTTTTTTCGCATAGTTTATAGTTTGAAGCAAAATATTGATAACCGGCGGGTGGAATGTATGAGATGTCACGAGCATATTGGATGTAAAAAAATGGATTGTCCAGCCCGGAAAGACACAATCATCCCGTGCTGGCAGCGTAAAGATACATTGTGCAGCCATCCAACCTGCAGGATCTTGCGCTATCACGGAGTAAAGGTGGACATCCCAACCAGAAAGATCATTTGCAGTGGATGCTCCTATTATGTTTCTGAGAACTATTTCAGGAGTTAGGAGCCGTTAAAAACCAACAGGGCTATTTATGATGCACTACCTTCCGGCTCCTTATGCCATCTGGCTCACTTAAACGGCCAGGTTATTTTCTGACAATGGCTTAGCACCGATTAAGGTCGATTTTGTTTCAGATTTCTGCTGTTTCAGGAATTGGCAGAATTTCAGATACGGAGTTGGGAGCGTCCGGTTCTTATGGCTAACAAGGTAAAAGTATCGTTCCATTTTTTCATTTCGCATAGCAATTTCACGCAAAGAGCCATTTTTCAACTCATCACGCACAGCAATCTGTGAGATAATCGCGACACCAATTTCATGTTTTGCCGCTTCTTTAATGGCGGCTGTTGAACTGAATTCTGCCGCGACCTGTTTTTTATCAATTGCAAAGCCAATCCGTTTAAAATTTTCTTCCATCGACTTTCTCGTTCCCGACCCTTTTTCTCTCAGTACAAATGGCAGCCTAGACAACTCTTTTAACTGAAGAGTTTTCTTTTGAATTAGTTTGGGCGAAGCAACAAGAATGAGCTGATCCTTAAAAAACGGTTCATATTGAAGCGAGTTTGTCTCAATTTTTGCACCGACAATGCCGCAGGACAGTTCGTTTTCCATTATTAACTGATTGATTCTCAAGGAATCTTCAATCCGTATTTGAAAAAAGATATCAGGGTAGATCTTTTGGAACTGTTTGATTTTGGCTGGGAGAATATAGGTACTTGGAATCGTACTAGCGCCAAAAACAATTTCTCCCTTCACAGCGTTTTCTCCTCCAATTATCTCCGCTTTTATTAGAGAGAGTTCATCAATAATTTGGAGCGCTTTTGGATACAGCTTCCTGGCCGAAGCCGTTGGCTCAATCGTTTTTCCGACCCTATCAAAGAGCCGACAGTCGAGCTCACTTTCAAGGTTTTTAACGTGCTCACTGACGGTAGGCTGAGAGATGTTGGTCTCTCGGGCAGCCTTTGTAAAACTTTTTGAACGATAGACCGCAGCAAAAATGCGCAGATGATGAATATCCATGATGGATGACCCCTTATAGATAGAAATTACCGATTTGACTAATCAATATTTCCTTTTAATATAGCGTGCTCATCATGAAAGAAAAGAAGAAAATCATTAAAGGGTAGATAGTACTTTTATATTTCTAACAATGGAGTGTCAGATATCATGAAAAATTTATTTGCATTTACAGTTTTGGCTGTCTTCTGGGCAATAACAGCGCCGGCGCAGGCAAACACCGTCTCCGGCCTAGTGGCCATGGATTTTGATTTATCGCACCACCCACAAGGGAAAGAGGTGATACGTCGTGATTTTCCGGCCAGAGAAGCGGCCTGGGATCCGGCAGATTATGCGATATACCTGGCACCGACTGGCCTAGCGCCTTTTAATGACCAGATAGTATCGTTGGCAGCTACGATAACAAAAGGAAAGGAAGGTGTTCTTGCCAAAGCCAAAGCCATTTACGACTGGACGGTGGAGAACACCTACCGCAACCCTGATACTAGGGGATGCGGCACAGGCGATGTCTGCCAGCTGCTCCAGGATCCGGGTGGCAAGTGCGCCGATATCAGCTCCATATACATTGCCTTGGCACGGGCCGTAGGTGTTCCAGCCCGCTAGGTTTTCGGAATCAGGATGGGAAAGAAGGAGACTCAGGATATCACCACCTGGCAGCACTGCTGGGCTGAGTTCTATCTGCCTGGTTATGGCTGGGTCCCGATTGACCCTGCCGATGTCAGGAAGATGATGCTGGTTGAAAAACTGCAACTCGATGATTCAAAGACCACAGAGTACCGTAAATACTTCTGGGGCGGCATCGACGCCTACCGTATCGGCCTGAGCGAAGGGCGCGATCTCATCCTGAACCCGCCCCAAGCTGGAGAACCTGTTAACTATCTGATGTACCCCTTTGCCCAGGCTGGTGAGACCACACTGGACTGGCTCGATCCAGCCAATTTCAAATATACCATAACCTTTCACCAGCAAACAGATACCGGCTATGGCCTGATCGACACAGAAAGCCTTAAAAAAATACTCGATGTCAATGCCCCGTAATCAGAGAAAGGCATGCCGATATACGCCGGGCCTGATTCTCCGGTGGGCGGAGTTACAACGCCTACCGTAAACTCATGAAACTTTCTTACAAGGAGATCAATCAAGCCATTTTCGCTGACTGGAAAGAGGCTGGTCTGCCAGTTGAAAATTTATAAGTACCAAATAACCCCAGACCAATGAGAACGCCATAGCTCACGATAGGGACAAAAACAGAATGGTTATCTATATAAAAAGATGAACAAAGAGCAGGGAGCATCTCAAATATGTTTTCTATACTTGAGGTTATCTCGAAAGCCGAAAAAGTTCTTACTCCATAGAAATTGAAGATTCTCAGTTTTATCACCGAGAAACCGATTATTCACAAGATTCTTGAGCATCTTGGCCTTTGGAGGGAGACGAAACGAGACCCTCCAAACAAGGCGAGCCCGCGGCAAAGACAATTGGTAAAAAATGGGAACAGAGCACCAAGAGAAAGTCAATACAAAAAATATATTCAAATTGACAACCCTACATATAGGCGCTAAAATGAGACCTATTAACAGCACCTGTAAAAGGAGGGAACATGAATACGAAATTTTCTGAAGATATTGTCCCTGTTAGCGTTCTCAAAGTGAATCCTGGCAAAATAGTCAAGCAGGTTCAAGAGGTCCATAGGCCAGTAGTTCTTACGAGCAGAGGACGAGGCGTTGCTGTTGTCCAGGCGTTACAAGATTACGAGGCTGGCGTTGAACAACAGGCTTTTATGAAAGCGGTTGTGGAAGGAATGGTTGACCTGGAAGAAGGTAGAGAAGTTTGTCTTGCTGACGTAAAAAAACGCTTGAAAATTAAGTAAGATGTCTAAAAAGATCAAAATTACATTTGCCGAATCAGCTCTTAGAGATTTGGAAGATGTGCTTGAATATTACAGTGAGAAACAGGTTGCTCACGTAGGTGAAACATTAGTTGGAAATGTCATCAAGGACGTAGAGTTACTTGTCGATCAACCAGACATGGGACGCATCGTTCCAGAATTTGACTTATTGTATCTTCGAGAGTTAATTCGCCCGCCTTTTAGAATCGTTTATCGCCGTGATCATAATATAATTCGAATTGTGAGAATCTGGCGCAGCGAGCGAATGTTGATTCTGTCCGATACTTAAACTGAAGATTGGCGGCATGACCTTTTCTAGGAAACTTCAGTTAACAACAATTAAAACAATGGAGGTTTAAGATGAAAAAATGCAGCTTGAATACATTTCTAGAAGAGATTGCCCCTTGGTTGGACAGTAAGTACATCCACAGGGCAGAAACAGACAGTAAAGGTCACTTCATACTCCACTTCCATGATGGGACAAAACACAGCTACCAGATTGACGACTGCAATGAAAAGCAGAAAGAGAAAATAATTTTAGACCTCAAGGCTCAGGGGATTAAGATTACCGGCTAACAATTAAACATTGCATAGGTAAACCAGGCCCCCAGAAGAATAAGGCAGTTGTCATCTACAGCAAATTTTGATACCTTATGCGCCGCAGATAAATAGATACTAACCATCAGGTAACCGGAACAGACAACAGATGAAACTTAAAAAAACCAAAAAAGCCTCTTCACAGCAACTAGCCAAGGATCACGCACTCAAATCAGAAAGGGCTATGATTGCAGGTATTATTGAGGGAAGCCCTGACGCAATAGGTGTTGCTGTTGTCCGACTAGACTGTGAATGCCGTAAAATGGCTGCTGTAGATAAGGATGGCGAGCCGGCCAGTAAGGTAATTGCTTACCGCGACGCAGCGGACTCAATCTGTGATAAGTGTAAAGCAGATAATGGCGCTTTCAACCGCACCGTATTCAGTTTCATCGACTGGATTGATCCTGAGCCTGACGAGCAGACCAAAAAAGAGATAGAGCAAAAAGTGCTAGGCACACACCCGACCCCTCAATAGCAACCCGTCAACAATTGCCATACTGTCTGGTGCATGCCACTTAAACGGCCAGGTTATTTTCTGACAATGGCTCAGGTTGTGTGGGTCAGGCCGCTCGACGGTTCAAGTGAGAGACCAGGCCCACATCAATTGCCGCATTTTCTTCATCGGTAAAGTACAAACCGCCAAATTCATTGGAACAGTCCGGACATCCACGTAGCCAGAGGGCATGATGACGGTACTGATTTTTAGCTCGCTGCCGGTAAACCCAACGACTGGCATTGCACTCAAAACAGAAGAGCAAAGTCCACTCCTCCCCCACCAGGGCCTGGACGCATTCCAGACAAACCGGCACAACAAGATCACGTTCCGTGGTAGCAATCTCTTTTGTGGTATCGCCAAAAGGGATAACAACGTAATCGCAAGCCCGATGCTCCTCCGGATTGGTATCCGGCCCATGGTTTAAACCGCAGTGCTCGCCATCCAACTCAGCTAACAGCCTTACAGTATCAATCGCGTCCATAGTTCACCTCACCGTTGATGGGCCCGGGAGAAACCTAATCCTGATCAAGCAGACCGCATACAAAAAAAATCCCCGAGCAGATTGGACAACAACTCCACATGTCACACGCAACCACACATGGCCGTAAAATTTTCACATTCTCGCAGATTGGCGAACGGACAACTTTCCTTTCTAAACCACTTTAGCTTGGGACACCAGTACCTATCCTTGTATGGCTCGTTACAGCCATTTGGAGTGAGTTGTCGACGTTGCTTGTCTCCGATACTGACCACATTTTTCTGGATTGAAAATTTCCACACACTCATTTTTCAGCCCTCCCGCGTCTTGTGAAAAAACTACTCTGCGCTTCGTCAATCAAAAGGTCTGCAAAATATTTCCAGGATGGCGTACCGTCAGCCATTCCAGATGAAGTCAAATAAAACGGTGCAAAAACCTACTCAAATCATAGTCCCTAGTATAAGTATCGACATTTCGCCGATTCCTGTTAACAATTTTTCTAACAATAACACAGGGGGGACTGTAGGCGGCAGGATGAAGGGGAGAGAAACAGCCTACAGAACTTGGGGCACCCTGCGCTGTTACTGATTTTTACAGCAAAATACGCGCCACAACTGCCGAAAAAGACGTACCACAACGTCAGACTAGCAATAAGCACTGTGCTTTAATCTTGAGAAGATTCCTATGAAATCCTTAAACGATGGGGGTGCTGACAGATTTTACCAACAAAGGCTTGCCCGTTATGGCGGTAAGCAAAGTAAGGGTTCCTACTCGAAAACAATGAAGTCAGTTTTTCATAAAACCGGTAAATGACCCGCAATGAGAGGTGATTCAGGGGATTTTCACCCTGACTGCACAACGAGCAAAACAGTTTTTCTAACAACACGAGCCCTCTTCCGGGATAACCACCATTTGGCACTCACTGCATTGGAATTCAAGCCGATAGGTATACCCCCTGTCCGAAATTCTCAAGGGCGGTTTAATAAAGTTGCTCCCCTTACCAGCACTCATCTTCAGACAGGCATCCAGTTGATATCGGAGACAGTAGCGGGTAGTCATAACGCCCCTGTCCAAGAGGTGGGCTTTGGAATGATCAGCATTAGACTCCCAGGCTCTTTCTCTGATCTGCACTCCGTGACGGGCATAGAATTTTTCGGCATGCGTGTTTAAAACGTTGCTATGAAAATCAAGTTCATCATCGGGATAGGCAACAGTATTGGGAATGAGCGGCACGGACTTTCGCTGATACTGTTCTATTCTTGCCTGTGTAAGCATGGCGAGAGCCTGCCGGCGAATATCATTAAGAAGGCTTAAAGGCATAAACCCGGGCAGCTTGGGATATATCGCCACCTGTACAACTCTGAAAGGCGTTTCACCTGTACGAACTAACTGTGTTTCAATATTGGTTCGGGCCCGGACTGGGTCGCGGGCTTCTTCAAATAAAGCCTCGCACCAGTATTCGACAGCCACACCATCCTCATCCTTTATTTTAAGGCAGATATCACCTTGTTCCTGTACGAACTCCATATCTACAGCAATGGTTCGACAATGGAAGGACTGCTTCAAGAGGCGAGAAAAGACAAAATCGAAGTTGCGAAAGATGCCAGTGCCAAGGGCAATATCCTGCATTTTATTGGGATAGACCTTCCCGTTAAGAACCTGATCGACACGGCATCCCGCCAGAGTCTCTTTTTTTGTAAAAAAGCAGAGGCCATCACCGTTTTGCAGATCGTGCTTGCGGATTTGGAAATAATCATGTCCTAGGCCTTCAACCTTGCCGATGAATTGTCCCGTGGATTTCGGGGTACCCAGGGAGGCTGGTTTCTCTCTGCCTCCAGTGAGATAATGGGAGGTGTAGCCACGGTTAAATGTTCGTTCCAGATCCGGCTGAAAAGCAAACGAGCAGCTACCGCTGCTGGCTCGGCAGTAATCTTTATCTCCTTCAATAAAGCGGTCAAGAGCCAACCGGTATGAGGCAGTTGTGTTTTTCACATAATCGATATCTTTGTAGCGGCCCTCAATTTTAAAAGAGCTCACCCCTGCCCCTACCAGATCAGCAATAGACGCCGAACGGTTCATGTCTTTCAGGGAAAGGAGGTGCTTATCGCTAACAATCGTTTTACCATCACCGTCCTTTAAGGTATAGGAGTGGCGGCAGGGTTGGGCGCACAACCCCCTGTTGGCGCTGCGCCCGCAGGCAAATTGGCTCATATAGCATTGCCCGCTGTAGGAAACACACAGGGCGCCATGCACAAACGTTTCCAGTTCCACCGAGGTCTGGGCCCTGATAGACGCAATCTGCTCCAGGGAAAGCTCGCGCGCCAAGACAACTTTGTCAAAACCCACCTCTTCAAGAAATTTTACCTTCTCGGCGGTCATGATATGCATTTGAGTGCTGGCAATTAGTGGAATGGGCGGCAGATCAAATTCCAACAGCCCTACATCCTGAATGATCAACCCATCAGCACCAATGGCATCGACTGAACCGATGATGTCAAGGGCCTGAGGAATCTCCTGATCGGTCAGTATGGTGTTGAGAGCAACATAGACACGGGCATGAAAAAGGTGGGCATATTGAATCAATTCGGCAATCTCGTCAATTGACCTGCCGGCCTGAGCCCTGGCGCTAAACTGCGGAGCACCGATATAGACGGCATCAGCGCCATGATCGATAGCGGCCATGCCAATCTCTGCATTTCCGGCCGGGGCCAGCAATTCAAGTTGAGTTTTCACTCGCCACCTGCCTTGAGCGCCTGGGATGAAGAAAGTGAACGTGAATTTTTGCGAATAAAATCAGAAATTTGCAGCTGAGCTTCTGCCAGGCTGGAATATAGAACCGTCTCCAAGGCTGCACTGCCCGCGACCATGGCAGAAAGTGAAGCTTGAGAGGTGCGAAACAGGCACAGGGTGGGTTTATGCCAGGCGGCAGCCCATCCCAACTCATACCCTACCCCCAGGGAAGGTTGGCTAACCTCGGCCACCACCAGATCACAACGCCTCAACCACTCCATATCCCGATCATGAATAAAGCGGTCGCTTGGCCCATCATCGCCTTTTTCGGTCAGATCCAGATCACCCACATGCTCGGTCAGCACCTCGCCAAAGGTGCGCAAGAACTCTATCATGGCCCAATAAACCCCCGCATCTTCCCTGCCACCACGAATCGATCCAGCAAAATATATCTTCAAATCCGTTTTCATTGACCCTTTCTAGCATAAAGAATAAAAAAAGAGAATCGCTATAGCCACCAGCACATCGCCCTCGACTGACAGTAGCGATTATGCTACTGTGAATTGCAGCATCGAGGTAGACCACAAAATTCCCCAAGGGCAACGACCATGGCACCTTCTATTATGGCACACATTCCCCCAATTCACTGTAAGAGACTTTGGAACTCCGATTGATGTCAAGGATTATCAAAACCGCCGCGATCGGCCTACTCTGCCTGACAACTTTTGTCCTTGGCGTAGCATTTGTCGAATTTCTACCTCTTTTTGCCCAGAAGATCATCCAGACCGCCATATCAAAAAACAGTCTCCCAATCTCCTTTAAAATACGACACGTTGGCCTCTTGGGTAGCGACATCAGAGAAATAGCTGTTGGTACCAAAACCCCCTTTGCCCGCCTGGACTCCATGCGTGTTGACTACTCGCCAGCCAGCCTCTGGCAAAAAAAGCTCAACAAAATTTCGCTTGTAGGCCTGGAACTGAATCTTCACTTCCAGGATGGCAAACTGGTCTTGCCATGGCAAGCGGCAGAAGACAGGCAGCGTAACAAAACCTCTTCCTCTGGTTTCACCGCTCACCACCTTGACGCCCTTTACAATCTTGGTGAAGTTACCATTGATCCGGCAATTATTAACCTTTCATTTGAAAAAGGAGATTTTTCCATACCCGCCTCCATCAATGTCCAGTTCAGCAAAACCATTCCTCGACTGGCTATAGTTCATGCCAAGGTGCTGCTGCGCGGCCAGCAAATCAAGACCGTAGCCGAAATTGATCTGAACACCATGGAGCTAAAAACCAGTCTTAATGCTGACTCCATTGACTTGATTCGCTTTGCTGACCTGGTTACGCCCACAGGCCTCACTGCAACTGGCACACTGGCACTTACTAGCAAAATGCACCTTGATTTGCAACCACTCTCACTGATTTCGGCAGCGGTTTCAGGAAAACTTGAACAAGCAGATATTACCTTTGGCGACCTTCAGCTAAAGACCTGCAAGGTACTCGAAAACCAGCAACCGTTTCTCTTCAACCTAACAGCCCAAAAGGAAGCTGGCCATTTAAGTGCAACATCTCTGGCAATTGATGGCTCCGTAAAAGCAATGGTAGGTGATTTGGACCTGGCTTTTAAGAAATCAGAAAACGGCATCAGCTTCGACGGCAATTTTTCACTAGACATTCCTGAACAGACCGTTGCCACAGCTCTTACTGTTGCACCGGCAAGAGTTACCACACAGCTGCGCGCAGAGGCTGATTATAGAGGCAATTGGCAGGTAGAGGCTACCTCTATAAACAAACCTGCTTTTGCGCTTTCTCAAGGAGACCTCAAGATATCTGCCAAGCTCACTGAGTACAAACTCTCTGCTACCAGTAAAGCCGACAAAACATCTTTCTTCTACACAGTAGAGCTAGCGCCACTCACGGCAGAGGCTGCCAACTTTTACGCACAGCTGCCGGAGCTTTCTGTCTCCGGTGAGACCGTGAACGGCGTCAGCAAATTTATGCTCCCGTTTAACAACCTTGTCGTCACCAATCGCGGAGATTTTTCAACCAAGGCAGAAGGTAAAATCCTGTTCAACTGGCCGTATCAACCGGAAGAAACAAAAAGCGCCATCAATATCCACACGATTCACTTGGCGGGTCAGGATCTCGGCAATCTCGACCTTACCCTTAAGCAAGAGCGCCAGGGCTTCACAATAACCGGTCGTCACCAAAACAGCCTGCTCGACACCCTATGCTTTGATTTGACTGGGTATGTAAATATTTTTGCGATTAAACCTGAGGCCAAATTACAATTAAAAAACGCCTGCAACACCTCCGTTAACGGCCTTGAACTTGGCAGATTCGCACCCAATTTATCCGGCTTCCTGGCAGATGCCGAGTTACAGATTGACGGCAAACTGCTCTACAAAGATGGCAGAACTTCGGGGCAGATTGACAGCAAAATTGAAAATATCCGCCTCACTTCAACAGAAAAAGATTTTACCCTTGAAGGTGGATCCTTTGGGCTACAGCTCAAGGAACTGCCCATAATTAAAAGTGGCCCCAAACAACAGTTTTCCTTCCAGTCGCTGAAATTTGGCAAAATAACTGCCGCCAATGGGCTGGTTGAATATCAAGTTGAATCACCGGAATCAATATTTATTGAAAAAAGCCAGTTCCAATGGAGCGACGGCCACGTCTACACGCCTGCCATGCGTTTTTCACCAATAATAAAAGATTATGATCTGATCTTCTTTTGTGACCGCCTGCATTTTGCCAAGCTACTCAACCAGTTGGGCGTGGCTACTTCCGAGGGTCAGGGCCGGGTAAACGGCCGAGTGCCGGTTCGAATTACTGATGGCAAGTTCTTTCTCGAAAACGGCTTTCTCTACTCTACTCCCGGTGAAGGTGGAAAAATCAAGCTGACCAACACCGATCTGCTGACGGATAACATCCCTAAAGGCACACCCCAATTTGCCCAGATTGATCTTGCCCGTGAGGCCTTAAAAAATTTCGACTACGACTGGGCCAAACTTGATATCAATTCTGAATCAGCTGAAGATCTACTGCTTCACTTGCAGATAAACGGTAAGCCCTCAAATCCCCTGCCCTTTGTCTACAGTGAGGAGTTTGGCGGCTTTGCCCGGGTCGATGCCTCCAGTCCAGGATCCCACTTCCAAGGTATTAAACTTGACGTTAATTTTCGCCTTCCTCTCAATCAGGTTTTACATTATGGTGATTCAATGAAGTCATTAATGAAATAGGTGGAGAATTGTCATGAAAAAATTTCTTATCATCGTGTTCTGTTCATGCTTTTTGATTTTTCCGGGCTGCACTCGGCACACTATTGAAAGTAAGCATGAAGTAACACTGCAACCCGTAGAGATAAAACCGATTCATATCACCATCGACGTCAACATTAAGGTCGATAGAGCGCTCGATGATTTCTTTGGCGATATTGATAAGGCCCAGTGATTCCACGAATAAGACGATTGATTCAAATGACACTACCGGGAGGAAAAAATGATTCGTAATAAAAACCATGCACTTTTAGCCATACTCATATCCACTCTGTTTTTTCTGAGCAGCAATGTTTTCGCTGAAACTGCCACTGACCTCAAGGAGAGGATGAAGGCACGACTGCCGGAAATTAACCAACTGAAGGACAGTGGTGTAATCGGTGAGACGTATACTGGTTTTCTGAGCATCATTGGCAGCGCTTCCGACAATGCAGTGGTTTCTGCCGAGAATGATGACCGAAAGAAAGTCTATAGCGCAATCGCCAAACAACAGGGAACAACCCCGGATCTGGTCGGCAATCGCAGAGCTTTACAAATCTACCAAAACGCAGCCCCTGGAACCTTGCTCCAGGACGACAAAGGCACGTGGTATAAGAAATAGCTGCTCCAAACTTATTTTGACTGTAGCCACCTAGCCAGATTAACCGCCAGGATCATATTATTTCCACCAAAAACTAATTCTGGAATATTGCATCAAATAAATAGCAAATAAATAGGGTCAGAGCAAATAAATAGGGTCAGAGTAAAATTAATCCTTGAATTACTTTACTACACCCTATACAAAGAAAATTATGCCACGACTCCCAAGAATAACACCAATAGATCTGCCGGTTCATGTGATCCAACGCGGAAACAATCGTCAGGTTTGCTTTGTATCTGACGAAGATCACGGAGCATATGCAGGTTGGCTCAAAGAATATTCCAAGAAATACA
>JADGBM010000015.1 GCA_015231515.1 Desulfobulbaceae bacterium | reverse complement strand
CAGCACGGCTGGGGCTTTAACCGGGACTGCTTTAAAGGCTGGTTGTCCCAACTGCAAGGATCAGATCTTACTTTTTTAGACCGTGGCTATTGGGGGAATGAGAATGCCTTTCCCCAAATACTGCACAGTGGATATAACGTTCTTGTCTGCCATTCATTGGGGTTACATTTTTTCACTAAAGACCAGTTGAACTCAGTTGATATGATTGTTGTGTTGGGCGGTTTTGTCTGTTTTCATGGTCATAATCCTGCAAATCAAATAAGTAGAAAGCACATTAACCGGATGCAGGTCCGTTTGCAGCGTGAACCAGACCAGCTGCTCAAAGACTTTTATCGGGATTGTTCGTGGTACGGCGAGGTTCCCGATATCGCTTTGCTTAATCTTGATTTACTGGCAGCAGACCTGGACCTGCTTGATACTGTTTGCCTCCAGTATGAACCGTTGAGGGATGTGAAAGTTTTGATTTTGCACGGTTCTAATGATCGTATTGTACCTGTAGATCGTGCCGATGAACTTCAAAAAAAACTTACAGGTACACTCTTTCAAATCAATGGCGCGGGTCACGGTTTGCCTTTTACGCATGTTCAACAGTGTCTTGAGATTATAAGGGATAAACTTTGTGGTAGTCAAATCGACTAAAAAACGTATAGAAGCCAATTTTTCAAGGGCCTCAACGACTTATGACAGTTTTGCCAGAATGCAGAATCAAGCGGCAGACCTCCTGCTAACGCATGTCGGGCTGGCCTGTGCATCCCTGCAGAAAGGAACAATTTTAGAGATAGGTTGTGGAACTGGGCAGATGAGTGCTGAGATCAGTCGGCTCTTAGGTTCTCGAAAACTGATATTTTCTGATATCTCAGTGAGGATGGTTGAACAATGTCAGCAAAAAATTGAGAAACTTAGGACACCGCCCAATGATTTTCAGTGTACGATTCTGGATGCTGAACAATTATCAGACAAAAATGCCTATGCCGCAGTAATATCAGGGCTTACAGTACAGTGGTTTTCTGATTTTCAGCAGACCCTGCATCGTGTTTACGACTCATTGATTCCCGGCGGTGAATTTATTTTTTCATGTCTTGTGCAGGGGTCGTTTGCCCAATGGTATTCTGCCTCTAATCGGCTTAATGTGCCTTGTACTGCGAATCTGTTGCCGAACAGTGCGAAAATTAATCAAGAAGTGGCAACTGTTTTTGATTCACTTGAATCCGTTTCAAAATCTATCGAGATAGAGTATCCCAGCACCGACTATTTTTTTCGTTCTCTGAAATTGACAGGTACTAATGCCCAAAAAGATGGTTTAGTCCTAACCGCAGGTCAAATGCGGCGTTTAATCCGTGGCTGGGAGTTGAGCTTGAAAGGTGAAACCCTTAAAATGACTTATGTCTTTGATATTCTACGAGCAAAAAAGAAACGATGACCAGACCCTTTCCGGATAAACTCTTTGTTACAGGCACAGATACCTCTGTTGGCAAAACCGTAGTTTCAACGATACTGGTAACAGGACTGAATGCCTCATACTGGAAGCCGATTCAAAGTGGCATGCATGACCAGACCGACAGTCAATTTGTACGTAAATTCAGTGAGACAACGGGAGATGTTTTCCCCGAGTCTTACTGTTTGAGCCAGCCACTGTCACCCCATGCCTCGGCGGCCCACGATGGTGTTGTCATTGATATTGATAGAATTGCATTGCCACATTGCCAGGGCTCTCTGATTGTTGAAGGTGCTGGCGGTGTTTTCGTTCCTTTAAATGACAAACATCTTGTCATTGATCTCATTAAAAAATTTGGGCTTCCGGTTCTGGTGGTCGCCGAAAATCGCTTAGGTGCTATTAATCAAACATTACTGACAATTAACGCCTTGCGCGGAATCGGTTGTGAACTCTTTGGCGTGGTCATGAATGGGAAACCTGATCTGGTCAATCGTGAGGCGATTGTTCATCATGGGCGAGTTGAAGTGCTTGCCGAAATAGATAGGCTTGAGACAATTGATCGACACTCTATTCGTAAGGCCTGTAGTTGTTTTGGACTGTAATGGAGAGTAGCTATAAAAGCCCTGTCTTTCTATGACGTGGCCCGACTCAAATTCAGCGGCCTATTTTTGTCTCTTTCGTTTTCAGACAGGTATCGTTGAAATCGTCAAACTTCTCGCAAGTGGTCTTCACAAAGGCCATATGGGGCGGGTAAAAAGTGCACTTCGTCTGGTAATGGCAGGTGGCGTTAAACTTGTCCCAGTGTTGACAATCCTCGACGCATTCGAGATTTTTATAGGAATAGATTGTTTTTTCAAACAGACATTTTTCATTAAAAGTATCCCAGTACTGGCAGTCTTTGAGGGTCAATGGGGTGTCAGGTGTTAATTGACCGCAAGTGACCGTAAGGTCTCCCTGGCGGAAGGTTTCTCCGGTGCCGAGGTTGATCTCTTTGGCTCCCGCATGAGCAGTACAGAGGAACATAGCGGCAATGACACTCATCAACATATATCTGATCATGGTTGGACTCCTTTGTATTTGGGCACTCTCTTTTTATGATGAAATGATTACACCTCTCAAGAAGATAGGAATTGTACCATGAAACGGTATATCCTGGAAACCATCTAAAAAAGTAAGGCCATGTTACTGTTTTGTTTTGATTTAACAAAACTAACATAACAAAGTTGGTGATTTCATAGGGTTATTTAGATATAGTGGGCCTTGTTGTGTTTGCCAATGGGTCATTCCACCACAGCATGGAACGCACTTTTTACCCCGCCTAAGGCTACTAATCGTGAGGACTAAAAATGCATAGTCATCGAATAAGAAACTGGCTTGGTCTGTTTATTTGTTTCTGTGTAAGTTTGTCTTTCACCCCAGCTGCAGAAGCAGAAATGGGTGATTCAAAATGGAACGCCATGGGCGGCTATAGTTTCACCCACACCAACTTAGGCCAAACGGAGGTTTGGGTTGAGTCTATTTATCTGGCGGGCAGTTACGAAAGGGTGTTGTCTGAGGAGTTTGGCCCTTCATGGTTGAAGGGGTATCATTCCGTCAGATGTGAAGTGCCGGTTCATTATATTTTTGCCCCTGATAGCGGTGTAATGACTGGTATTAATTTTATAGGACTCTGGTCTTTTACAGACCTGCATACCGGCTACAATCCATATTTGCTGGCTGGAGGAGGTCCCGTTTACATCGATGCAGATATTCCGGGCATGTCCAAAGATGTTAATGGCACATATATGTTTGGAGTAGGGGCTGAATTTGATGCCGGCTTGTCACGTAACCTCAAGATCGAATATCGCTTCAGCCATGTTTCAAATGGCGGACAGAGAGAGCCCAATGTTCCATTGAATTCAAGTAATCTTATGGTTGGTTTTTCTTTTTAGTGACTTAGAAATGACCTGTCAGTGAACTTTTTTGACCGGTTCAACATAATAACATATCAATAAATCCACATATCATGAATAGAGCTGAAATACAGGCTAAAATATTACAGATTTTCGAAGAGTTATTTGAGTTTGAAAATCCTGGGTTAGAAGACAACCTCCGAGACGACCATGGCTTTGACAGTATTGATGCCATTGAATTATTGGGCGAAATCGAAAAAATACTTGGTTACACTCTCTCCAGAGCAGAGAAAGAAAAAGCCATGGAGATCAGAACTATCAACGATATTTTAGATTATGTCGAAGCTATAGTCGCTGATCGAAAAAAATAACCAGGCCTTTTCAATGGAACGAAGAGTCGTTATTACCGGATGTTCAGCAATCACCCCGATAGGCCACGCCAAAGCAGATATAATCCGAAGCCTTAAAGAAGGGGTTTCCGGAGTCAAGCCCCTCCGCAGTGATGGTTTACTTACTGAATATCTTCACTCGCATGTTTTTGGAACTGTTGATTACCCAATTGCCTACGACTTCAAACGTCATTACCGCAAGACCATGGGGCCGGTGGCTTTTTATGCCTGTCAGGTAACTAAGGATATTTTAGAAAGAGCCGGGCTTACCCAGGAGTTCATCTCCTCCGGGCGTTTAGGTGTAGCTTTTGGCTCAACCCATGGCAGCCCAACAGTGCAGCGTGACATCTACAAGACCTTTTTCAGTAATTTAAAATCCGAGTTTTCTACCATTGGCGCTGTTGATTACCTGAAATCAATGGTCCATACTACGGCGGTGAATATTACCAGAATGTTCGAGATCACCGGGCGGGTAATAGCCTCGTCAACGGCATGTACAACCAGCAGTCAGTCGGTTGGATTTGGCTACGAAATGGTTAAGTATGGGATGCAAGACGCCATGATTTGCGGTGGAGCCGATGAATATGACACCACCACTGTTGCCGTCTTCGACAACCTGCTGGCCTGTTCAACCTCCTATAACGACACTCCCCAATGCACCCCCCGACCTTTCGATGCCAACCGTGATGGCCTGGTGGTTGGTGAAGGGGCCGGTGCCGTCTTGCTGGAGGAGTACGAATCAGCAAAGAACCGTGGCGCCACTATCCTGGCTGAGGTAATCGGTTTTGCCTGTAACAACAACGGCGGCGATCTGATTCTCCCCAATCTGAACGGCATCACCGCCACACTTAACATTGCTCTTGAAAGTGCCGGAATCAAGCCGGGGGATGTCGATTTCATCAGTGCCCATGCCACCGGCACCAAAATGGGCGATGTTATTGAGGCCCAAGCCATTGCTGCTGTCTATGGCAATGCACCGCTGGTTACCGCACTGAAAAGCTACACAGGCCACACCATGGGCTCATGCGGGGCCATTGAACTGATTTCAACCTTATACATGATGGAAGAGGGTTTTATCGCGCCTACTTTGAACCTGGACAACGTCGATGAACGATGCAGCATGATTAACCACACCAGGAAGTTGACTCCGGCAAACATTAACATTGCTTCTATCCAGAATTTTGCTTTTGGCGGGGTAAATACCTGTCTCTTGATAAAAAATGGCAGTCCCGAAACCAACTAATGTTCCTTTGCCCAGATTTGGCACGCAATTGGTTGATCTTGTTGTAACCCTGATTCTCTGGGCCTATTTTATTTTTGGCTTTCTCTTCTTTTTCGTTCTGTTGTACTTGATTGCCTATCTGTTTTCCAAAAATCGAGAACTCGCTTTTCAGCGTTTGCACCATATTTATTACAGAGTTTTTTTTAAGCTGGCAAAGGCCATTATTCCAAGACATTCATGGCATATCGACACGGATATCCTAAAGATCAGATCCTCGGTTATTATCTGCAATCATGTTTCCTATCTGGATCCTCTGATTATGATCTCCCTGTTTGAGCGGCATAAAACCATTGTCAAAACCAGGTTCTTTCATGTGCCGATCTTTAGCTGGCTTATGAAAACGGCGGGTTATTTGCCTTCAACGACCGACGAAAAATTCTCCTACCAGATGATCAACCAGATTGAACAGATGGCTGAGTATTTGAGGCAAGGCGGTAATCTTATTATTTTCCCTGAAGGGACTAGAAACAGCGCCGAACAGATTGGCCCGTTGAACAACGGGGCACTTAAAATTGCCAGACTCTGACAGGCACCAATCAAAGTTCTGCGTATTCACAACAGCAATAAACTCTTTGCTCCAGGCAAATTCCTGTTTAACACAGGTATCAGAAATAAAATCATGGTGGAATTTATTGACAGCATCGACCCGGATTACCAGAACAACATGCCCTCGGTTTCAGAGTTGAAAAACTTGGTACAGCAATCGTTTGCCACAGGAAATTAATGAGTCTCTTATGAAAGTTATCCTGATCTCCATGCCGGACGTTGTCCCGCTGATCATTCACGAATCGGCAATCCACATGCCAAATCATGGGATTGCCAGTGTGGCAGGGAATATCGACACAGAGCATGATGTCTATCTTATCGATCTTATTCGCAAAAGACGTTCAATAAAAAAATATCTCACCAAAACCTTGGTACGTATCAAGCCGGATCTTGTGGGGCTCTCGGCCATGGCCTGGCAGTATGAGACCTGCATAAAAATCGCCAGACTGGTAAAACGTATATTGCCCGATGTTAAAATTGTGATCGGCGGCTATCACGCTACCCTTATGTATGAAGAGATCAGTGCCGCGGCAGAATCTGAATGTATTGATTTCATGGTGCGAGGTGAAGGAGAAGAGGTTTGCCGCCGCTTGGTTAATGCCTTAGATGGTCGTGATACTCTGGCTGATATCCCGGCGCTGTCTTACCGAGAAAATGGTCAGTTTATTCATAATCCTCGGGGGGAAAATCTTGATTTGAGCACCCTGAAACTGCCGGTGCGAGACAAGCGCAGGCTTACCTGGGGCTATCATATAACCTACAACAAAATTGAACTTCTTGAGACATCCAGAGGGTGCACTCGAACGTGCAATTTTTGCAGTATGAAACATATGTATGGCCGATCATTCAGAGCCTTCCCAATTGACCGTGTGCTCAAAGATCTTGATGACATCTACTACAACCGAAAAACGCGGTGGGCTTTCGTTGTCGATGACAATATGGTTCTTAACCCAAGCCGAGTCATCGAACTTTGCGATGCTATTATCGCCCAGAACTATAAAAATCTGAACCTGGTTGTGCAGGCGGATTGTGTTTCAATGTCTAGAAATGAGGCAATGGTCAAGAAAATGGCCGAAGCAGGCTTCAAATCGGTATTTCTTGGTATTGAAAACGCTTCAAAGAAGAATTTAACGACAGCAGGAAAAGGTGATATCTGCGAGGCATCTCGAAAGGCTATTGAGAATTGCCATAAATACGGCATGATGGTTGTTGGAGGTTTAATCTTCGGTTTTCCCGAGGACGATGAAGACTCCATCGTCGAAAACTACTCATTTTTAAAATCTATAAAGGCAGATGCTGCCTATTGCCAAATCCTGACCCCGTATCCCAAAACAGAGATGAGAGAGCATCTTATTGGTGAAGGGCTCGTCACCAATACGACTGACTTCAGCAAATATAACGGCTTATGGGCCAATGTGAAGACCAAACACTTAGACACCGCCCTGCTGCAATATCTTTTCTGGTACCATCGGCAAATGGTTCTTGGCTGGTGGAATCCTTCCAAAGAAGCCCAAGAGCACGGTAAAGGATGGACTTCTATCTGGCGATACCTTTTTAAGCCTGTTATGAAATTGTATTATGGTCGGATGCTGAAGAAGCACGGTTGGCAGGGAAGATACGAGAAAGAAGTAGCACGCTGGACAAAGATGAACCAATTCACAGAACTTGATGAGCAATAAAAACTATGCAAACATATAATCTTGAGTTTTCTGAAGAAGAGATCAAAAAGGCTGTCGCCGCCAACCGGCTTTTATCTATGGAGATTGAGTTCAGCCGACGCTGTAATTTTCGTTGTTCGTACTGTTATGTCCCAACTAAAGAGGAGCTGGAACAAGAACTCTCCAGGGAAGAGTTGAGGGATGTTATACTTCAGGCCAAAGGCCTGGGCGCTGGAAAAATTATCATCCTTGGCGGTGAGCCAAGTATCTACCCCCATCTTCAAGAGATGATCAATTTCATCAAAAAAGAGGGGCTGGACATTGAAATGTTCACCAACGGCAGTGGCATTACCCCTGAGCTGGCCAACTTCCTGGCCGCCAACAAGGTCAGGGTCGTTTTAAAGCAAAACTCCCAGGATGAGGCCCTCCAAGACCGCCTGGCCGGAAAAAATGGGGCTTTTCAGATTATCCAGCAGGCCCTTGCCAACTTGAAACTGGCCGGTTACCCATCAAGTGATGCCTTCTTGGCCATCAGCACCATAATCTGTCAGCAAAATATCGATGAATTACCCCAAATGTGGAAATGGCTGCGGGACCAGAATATTGAGCCGTATTTTGAGGTAATTACCCCACAGGGCAACGCCAAACAGAACACCTGGCTCGAAGTTTCCCCCAACGAGCTTAAAAAAATATTTACCAAGCTGGCCGAAATAGACCGTGATATCTATGGTCGAGATTGGGACCCACAACCGCCCCTGGCCGGCAACAAATGCATGCGCCATCAAGTCTCCTGTGTAGTAACCGCCACCGGCAATGTCATGCCCTGTGTCGGTGTCACCATCGCTATTGGCAATATTCGTCAGCAACCGTTGGCTGCTATACTGAAAAACAGTGAGGTTGTGAACAATCTGAAAAATTTTCGGGAGATGATTAAAGGCGAGTGCCGCACCTGTGACAAAGCCGCCGAATGCTATGGTTGCCGGGGCGCAGCCTACCAGCTTACCGGTGATTATCTGGCCGCCGATCCAACGTGTTGGCGAAATTCATCTTGTAAGAATCCAGGCTAGAATCCTCAAACCATAATTGACCGGACCTTTTGTATCAACTGGTAACACATCAGATCGTATGCCGGATGAACCGGAACTGGCTACCCGAGCAGAATGATGTCTTCGGGGGTAACAATAACGGGAGTAAATTTTCAACATGGAAGCCCTAAAAGCCTCCTACAGCCCCTTCCTCAAGCGTCGCTGTACGCCCCCCCCCAATAAGCCCTCTTTATTATCAATTGACTTCCTATCAGCTACTGAGTAGAAGAGATAGTCATTCGAGTCACTATTAATTCCACGTTAATTTTATATCAGAGTAATTAGGGACATGTTGCAAGTCCCGGAAAATGTTGCAGCCCGATTCAACAGAGTTTTAGAACAACGGACAATCCATGCGCCATCCGCTGTTTATTAGGGGAAATGGCTCCGATATTTTCTCGATTTTTGTGGCGGTTGGGGGCTGGCGGTTGGGCTAAACCGATGTAAAAACAACGATGATTTAAACTCATTGCATACCGTGTAAAACCACCAAAGAAGCAAAAAGCCCTCTGGATTTTTGATCACGTTGACACGACATGAGAACCAGCAATGAATATCTGGCGCACTTTTTGCTTTATGGATAACACCACAATTTGTGGTGTTGACAGGACGGATTCCGTCCAGTTAATAACTTGTTCGGCTCCCTACATAACTCCTTGAAAGAGGACATCATTAGACATCCTTGTAAAATTTTGGGTGATAAATATCCATAAATGATTAAGCTAGCTACTTTATTGGGAACAAATAAAATCCATGCAAATAGGGAGATGTGATGCAAAAAACAGCAGATTTTATAAAAAAAATATATCCTAATTCCCCTAAACCACTTTATTTGTCTCAACTTGGGGGCATCCTTAAAAAAAATGGTTTAATGATTGGCAATCTACGAGAATTTGTAGAGTCAATGGATGGGTATACGGTAGCTTGTGGCCCCGAGAAAGAGAGAACTGCAATTGCGACTATTGATGACAAAGAGGAAATTGAAAAAATATTGCATGAAAGTGCCAATAAATTAGACAGCGAAGCGTTGCATTTTCTAACTAAAATTCCAAGAACCTTATTGTTTGCCTTTGCATCTAAATGCAAAGCACAACCGAATGTTTACTTCACCACCTCACCACCATACAGATTTACATTCGCCAAAGAAGATGATTCTATGGTTGAAATAGAGAATGATTATTTGATCGATGCCAAAATTCCTATAAACCTAAAACAGATGGAGCAGAGTGTCATCACTCAGATATTTACAAATATAAAAAAATGGTCAGAAAAAAACAAAATTGATTTATCTATGTTTGAAAAACATATAGATAAGTCGTTTGCAGGGGATAAATCGACTCTTCTCGAAGAGATAATACAGGCTATTCCTGCAAACAAACGATCAAAAGTAGTTTTACCTCTAGATATCATTAGTTACTTAATTAAAAAAAGGTAAAACGGTGCATCATATTATTATTGCTGGAATAGCAGCCAAAGATGAACCCATACTACTGAAATGGTTAGAAAGAAATGGACTAAAAAAAGATAACGCTGTTACGTTTCTTACTGTTCAAGAAAAACAACCTGTTTACAAAGAAGTTGTTATAGAAAAATTTATTGATAGTTTTGCTCAAACCGTTTCAAGAAAAGCACCTAAAACGATCAGAGTTGTCTATGTCCAATACAAAGGATCAACTATTCTTAAAAAATTATTTTTCCCATTTGCAGACATACAACCGCTCAATAAAACAACAACCTATTACGACTATATACTTAACCATTTCAAGGACATTGAAGAATTTGGGCATGAATTATTGCAGACTATACGCAATGGTTTGAAAATCAAAAAGCGCCCTTCAAGGAGGCATTACCTATTACTACCTAATAAAAATTTTATAACTGAGGGTAGGGAATTTTTTGATTTTTTACGTGAATTTTACTTCGGCAATCTTGATGAAAATGTTTTCTCTTCTATTAAAGAAAACAAGGAGCTTAGGTGCTACCAAGACTCACGGAATCTTGTGTTTCCAGTTACTAAAATGAATGAAGGCAATTTAAGACATGACGATGCAAAAAAACACCCAAAACATTTCTTAAAAGGAATTTACCGACTAGGTCTGCTATGGGATGCAGGGTTTCATTTCGATGTTAAGCATATTAGCAAACCAACTCTTAGTGGTTATAAATTTATATGTAGCGTTAACGGAGAGGTCGACAACAGTAACACTACACATGTAAACATTTATCTGAATGATTTTGTTAGAGTCCCACACAAATAAGAAAGGCTAGTCAAATTAATGACTAGCCTTTATATATTTAACACGATAATTGTTAAATTATATTGAAATATATACTAATTTAAGATGCGGTTTCTCAGGTGAGAGGCTTTGCCACGACATCCTCCGTCCGAAGACTTTGATGAAGGCCTGCTTAATACAGACACCCAACGCTTGCACCAAAAAAATCTTTGATACAGCACTTTCCCTTACATTCATAAGGCCCGTGCGAGCGGCAACAAAAAACTAGATATTCCAATTACTCTTAATATAACCAGAGGCAGTGGCTTATGCAACTAATATCTGGCTGACAGAGAATAAAACGGCAGAGAATGCCGAACAATGGCATACACGCTGACACCAAGCACGCCTGCGATTTTTTCAAGGCCATCAATATATCAGCCTTTCGTGCATTTGCCAAGTTGGTCGGCAAATCTGCTTGGTGCAGGTGATGCTGGCCGTTATGTGTAGCACGGTAAAATATAAATATATGAATAGACAGTACACAATAGCTATATGTGACATTCTCGGGTTTTCGGAACTTGTCCGTAGTACTCCACTTGATACTGTTGTAGGTAATGTACTAGGGTGGTTCCGTAAGGCTCTCCATCATTCTATAAATAAAAATGATTGGCCGGAAACAGTTCCAAACTTCGATGACATCAACAAAAATTCAAACATTGGTCTTGCATGGTTTTCCGATACAATTCTGCTATTCACTCATGAAGACTCGGATGAAAGCTTACAGGAGTTGCTGCAAAGCGTGGCATGGCTGCTTTTCGTGACAATGTTCAGCAATACTCGTATGAGGGCTGGCATAGCATACGGCAATGCATTTATTGATCCTAAAAACGCTATGTACGTTGGGAAGCCAATTATAGATGCATATGAAATGGAACAAAAGCAACAGTGGGCTGGGGCGGCCCTCACAGACTCTGCAGCAGGTCGTGTCCCAGAATTTGTGCGAGGAGGGAAATTTGCTGATTGGCCGATTCTCCCTTACAACGTACCACTTAAAAACAATGAGACTATTTCAACTCTGGCTCTTGATTGGACTTATGGCATTCACCATCAAAATCCTTTCCTTTGGTCAAAAAAAAACGATGACCCAACACCTGAAGATTGGGCTGCCAATCCTTCAATTTGTCAAAAGTGGCAAAATACAAAACAGTTTCACATGGATGTTTGTAAGCAATGTCACGGGTAAACATTTACTCTCAGCTCCCACGGAACAAATGAGGACCAGACCACGGTTTATAAAAAGACACACCTTTGAAAGCCCGTCAAAACCGTGCTCTGTCCCCTAATTACCCTAATTATGTCTTGCGGAGAAAATACCTAAGCAGATACCCATTAAAATAAATCATATAAAATTGCATTCAACAAAGGACGCCAGATGAGTGAAGATATAAATAGTATTAAAATTAAAAATGAGGATGACGCATGGGAGATTTTCGAACAGGCTCTAGAGGGCGCATTCGACGAACATTCGAATCTTGAGCTAGTATTTTCAAACTGGCCGAAAATAGACATTAAACTAAAAGGTATTAAACACCAAGCCTCGCTTACAGCTAAGAACATGGAAGGTTTGATTGAACTTCAAAATACTATTTTCAGAACTTATGCCTTGGCTGTTCATAGTAAATTAAATGCAAACAAACTAACTGATGATGAAAAAGAAAATCTTACTATTACATTTCAAATATCAGAAGGGTCTTCAGAGGTTGTCGCGGAACTTATAAAAACAATAACTATTTTTGCAAAAGATATGGCAACAAAAATGGAACCTAAACATTACGTGATAACTGTTCTTGGTCTTGGGTTAATGTGGGGTGGTAACGCTGGATTGAGCACTCTTCTTCAACACCAAAAAGACTTGTTTGTTGCCGAGCAACAAACAATACAGAAAAAGGAAGAGATTGACGCAAGAAGATTTGCCTCAGAACAAGAAATTAAGCGTATGGAGATCTTGGCAAATGCTTACAAATACAATCCCGGATTAGAACAAGTGCAAGAAAGTGTTGATGCAATGCAAACAACATTATTAAAAAAATTATCAGATGCTGACGAAATATCTATAAATGCCGTCAAAGACATACAAAGTAAAACTGTTAAGCAAATATTTAAGAAGCAAAGAGAAAAAGCAATAGATGATAGAATAGACGGAATTTTTAGAATAATAAAAGTTGATAGTTCAAACTTTGAATATTTCAAAGTCAAAGTTAGAAATATCGCAGATGGTGCTGAATTGTCAGTAACAATAAAAGACACAGACATCACAGATAAAAGAAAAAAGCAATGTCTTCAAGATGCAGAGTGGAGCAAAATTCCAGTCGTAATGAGAATGAACATTAAAAGGATGAGAGGAGTAGTTGTCAATGCAAATATTCTAAATGTTGAAGAGGTTCCAGAAAATATTATTGGTTTTATCAATGAAGGGCAATCAGATATTGCAATCAGCTGGTCTCCAAGTAAAGGGTTTCAGTATATCACCAAGCAAGATGAGAAAAGTTAGAATAAGCATATGCAAACCTTACTAAAAATATCGAATTAAATTGTATGAAATCACATAACCATACAATTAACTTGACCCAATGGGGCCGCGTTTATGGGTTTTCGCAGTTTGGGATTTAATTTATTTTTGCCCAATCAAAGTTCCCAGTTGGGCAAGTTATCGCGATCGTTATGTGCTAAGGAGAATACATGAATACTGAACACGGAAAAATAGATGGTGATGTTGAAATAACTTCAGAATTGAAAATGCATGGCATGTTTACTGGCAATGTAACTGTCAAAAATGGCGGCTTTCTCACTCTTCACGGCACGGCAACCAAAGCTTTGATCGTGGAACAAGGTGCTATTGTAGAAATACATGGAATGGTTACTGGTGATGTTGTGAATAAAGGCGGAAAAATTAGTATCTCAGGCACAGTATCCGGCCAGGTTATCGACCAGGCAGGTGAAACTAATATCTCAGCCAACGCATCAATTGGGTAAATCATAAACTTATGGATAAATATACTATTTCACTTCCAGTGATTGATAAATGTATCTCTTCTAATGGGAGGTACGACATAGAGAAAACGTCCTCTCAAGAAATGCGTGCGATACTTGAAACTTTCGCTGGTTACTTCAAAAAAGAGTTCAAATATGATCATATCCAATATGAGGCAGACGAGCATTTATATGATGATCACAAATATCATGGTTTATTGTTTACGGAAGCAGCCTTTGACGCAATGACAGAAGAACATTCTGAAACACCTACGCGCTTAATAGGTGGTTGCTGTTTTAGATGGAGAGAATTTAGTGATAGGTCATGCTGGGTCTTAGATTGGGTATGGTTGCACCCATTTTGTCGACATAGAGGCATATTGCGAAGCCATTGGGGTGCACTTGAAAAACAATTTGGTGATTTTGGAATAATAGAGGGGGTCAGGTCTACACATCTGACAAAGTGAAAGTGAAATTAAGTTGGGAATCAGGTCTGTCAGATGTGTAGCCCCCAATTTTCAGTGTGGTTAGCTTAACGTTAACGCTCTCAAAAAACGAATTGACACTGAGTATTACCATAGTTATACTTTAGACATGAAAACTGCAATCTCAATACCAGACAAATTGTTCCGTGCAGCTGACCAGTACGCAAAAAACCATGGGTTTTCGCGAAGCAAGCTGTACACAGAGGCTGTTGCAAAATTTTTAGAACAACACCCTTCTGAACTCATTACTAAACAGCTTGATGAAATCTACTCTTCAGAGCCTGCAAAATTGAACGGAACCATTTCAACTATGCAGTTCAGCTCAATAGAGAAAGAAGAATGGTAATAAAACGCGGGGATATCTGGTGGGCCGAACCCCCTGAGCCTGTTGGTTCAGGGCCGGGCTACAAAAGACCACTACTCATAGTCCAATCAAACGAATTCAACAAAAGCAAAATAAACACAATAATTGCCGTTGTAATTACCTCAAACCTACGCTTAGTGGCAGCCCCCGGGAATATACTTTTATCCAGTAAAAGCTCTAAATTGCCCAAAGAAAGCGTTATTAACATTTCTCAAGTTATTACCATCGACAAAGCATTATTAACTGAAAAAGTTCACCATCTACCCAACAATATCATAGACCAAGTCGACGAGGGCTTGAAGCTGGTTCTCAAGCTATAAAACAGCAAAAAAACACTAACAATTCGCTCAAGCACGACGCGCGAGCACGCCGGTTTTAACGAGAAAATAGGAGAATAGGGACACTTCCCTTATTAGTTTGGTAGGCATAGTGAGGGACGGCGGGGAGCAGCTTTCTCTGAAACTATTTCAGTGGCCGCCGCCCCTTATGCTGGTCGTTTGTCGCTCTTAAGTCCAATATTTCTATTGACGAATGACGTATAGCGTCATAGCGTATCTTTATGATTTAATTCTTCAAATGCAAAGATACGGAAAAACTTTTTGACGATTTAGATGTGAAAAAGTTCAGAAATATTTCCAGAGCAGCAAGAATAAAACTTGAGGTTCTTAACGCTGCTGTTTCTTTGCAAAGTTTGCGAGTTCCTCCTGGAAATAGGCTTGAGCAGTTAATAAAAGGCGCCAGAAGCGGACAGAACAGTATTAGAATTAACGACCAGTGGCGTATTTGTTTCGTATGGTCAGAAGAAAGCGTCTTCGACGTAGAAATTATTGACTATCACAAGGGGTAAAATTATGGCAACTAAACTAACTCCAATCACTCCGGGCGATGTATTGCTGGAAGAATTTCTTAAGCCAATGGAAATCACTCAAAATCAGTTGGCAAAAGACCTTAATGTCCCGGCAAATCGGGTCAGTCAAATTATACATGGTAAAAGAGAAATTACAGCTGATACTGCGTTACGTCTCGGCAAGTATTTTGGAATTGAACCAGAATTTTGGCTCAATCTACAAGTACGGTACAATATGAAAATAGCTAAAAGTAAAGTGGGGAAAATAATAGAAAAAGAAGTTAAGTATCACTCCTCTCAAACTAGCTCACGCAATCTTGCAACAGCGTAATCTATCAATTTAAAAAGAAAAGCCGAATCACATAAGCCGGGGTCTTGATATGAAATATGTGAGGTCTTGAAATATCACTTTCTTATTTCCCAAGGCCTGGCCCTGAAAATTTTGCTGAAAATTTTGTGGCCCTGAAAATTTCTGCTCAGCGCTGCTGGAAACATAATAAGCTAATTCAATTAACCGCTAAGGTGCACAACAGCTTTGCACTTTTATAAAACCAGAAAGGAGAATTAATAAATGAATCTGAATCGAAATACCTGTAACAACATTCTTGCTATCACTTGCATCCTATTCATGTTTTCGGCCTGTGTGAGTGGAACGAGCCAACCGCCCGTCTCGGAAAGAGAGGAACCCAGCACACCTGTAAGCACAGGGGTTTCAGGTGTTGAAAAAATAGAGCTCGCCTCTATTGAGACGATATCTGTAGAAGCGCCACTAAAAGCTAAATATGACAATATCGTCATTGACGATTTCAAAAGCACCGACCAAATCCAAAGCGACTATCCACATGCCGTAATTGATTGTAAGAGTCGCATCATTGGGCAGTTAAAGAGCAAAAATGCTTATAAAAACGTAACTGATGACCCCGGCAAAACTCTCACGGGCAAGAGCGTTATCGTCAACCTGAGCGTCAGCGATATTCGCATAGCCGGAGGTGCAGCTCGTTTTTGGGGCGGTGCTTTTGCAGGAAATTCCTATATGGATGTCCTCGTCGAAATACAGGATGTGGCGACAAAAGAAGTTGTCTACAAAAAAATACTTTCAACCTCAAACAATGCCTGGGGAGCCGCATGGACTGGTGGATCAACAGATCATAGCCTGCCAGCCGACCTCGGTGTGTTAATCGGAGAATACATCTACAAAACTGTTCCTGCAAACAACTAGTTTTCCTCTAACTCTACCTGAATAAGGGCGATTCGAAAGTGCTTACAATTGAATCGCCTTTTTAAATTCAGTTGCCCCTATGATAAGTTTTACGGTACTGAAAGAACCCATAATAGTACCAATGATTCCCGGCGCCATCACATTCTGACCGACAAGATACAGTCCTTGCACCGATGTCCGATTGAGCAAGGCGGTGGCCAGCATCTGACTGGCAGAACGCTGCACCCCGTAAGCGCTTCCGCCGGGGCTGTTGACCCAGTCCCGCATTGTCAGAGGCGTGTAGGTATCAAGAATTTTATTTCCCGGTAACGGCCCGAACAGTTCTTCCGCTTCGTAAATCAGCTGCCGCGCGAGCCCATCTTTTGCTGCAAGATAGCCGCTGCCGCGCTGGCCGCTTTTAGTGTTCTGCCACGGGGCCCATAATTCATCCTTCCCCGATGTCAGAATTGACAGGAGATTGACGCCCGCCCTAGCTGATTTGCGGATTTGGTAATAGCGTAAATCCGGCACGTTACCATATTGATCCGTGTCTAATTTAAAGATATTGTATGGAATTTCCGGATGGGCATCAGCATCAAGCCTGACATGGACTGAAAAAATTCCGTGGGTATCTATCAGGTTGCTGATCCGCTGTCGGTATGAGGGTTTTACTGCACCTTCCGGCAACATATTTAAGACAATTTTCGGATGCAGCGCTCCGATAACTGTTGCGGCTGTCAAAACTTCTCCAGATTTTAATTGTAGACCGCTTACAACACGGCTGGCGACATGAATCTTGTCAATTTCGGCGCCGGTTATAATTTTGCCACCCAGCTCTTGAAGACGCCTAGCCAGAACATCTGCCATATCCGCCCCACTTCCATTTAAACGCCACGAGGAAGAGATATAGGAAGCCAGGGCCATATTATGATAGTAGGCCGGGCAGTCCTGCAACGGCACCCCTATCCAGCAAGATGGCACAGCCAGAACGGTTCGCAGGCCAGGTGAGCATTGCAGGTCGTCTAAAATTTCCCCAAGAGGCTGGGCCTGATCGAGCAAGGAAAAATCGCTTTGCGTTGCATAGAGTAAATCAAGCGCATGGAGCTGTCTGGCCGCCTGGCGAATCGGTTCAACTATTCTGCTGATCTTGTTTGCTTCGGCCGGAAAGGACTGTTTGAGATTATCTTCGAAGGCATCCATTCCCTCAGGTAAATCAAATAGTGTCGGATTCTGACCGGAGGAGTTAAAGATATACCGATCAATAATGCCCTCCTGCCCCATTCTCGTCACTGGAATTAAGTCGGTAACCCCTAAATAATCAAAAAATTTCCGCAGGATCTGGCCCGGTGCCAACGACCCCAAGTAATGAACTCCGACTTCACAATCAAGCCCATCGCGCCGGTAACTGCGCATCAAGCCGCCCGGTTTTTGATTTTTTTCCAGGACAGTAACCTCAGCGCCAAGTTTTGCTAAAATAATTGCCGCGCTTAAGCCACCAATACCGGAACCAATAATCAGGACTTTTTCAGGAAAAGAGGATTGATTGTTCATAATTAAAAAATCTACGATTTGGTGTTGTCTACAGTCATGAGCATATAGCGGCCATTTTTGACATCGAGATGAATCAACCGACCTTCTTTGGTAGTAAGAAAGCTGTTGAGCGCATAAAGAGGCAAGGTCTCATAATAGCCGCATGACCCCTCATAATCAAATCGTCTGCAACCGCCATTTATCGCCATAATCGCTGCCGCCTCCTCATCTGAAAAACGCGTCGAAAAAGCCAGATAGGTTCCTGCCGCTGCGGAGGCCACACGTTCATGCAGTTTGTTGATATCAAGGCCTTTGCTTGCCATATCAAAGGTGCCGAGCCCACCCTTGGCTTCCGCACTGATTAACAGCCAATTACTTCCTTCTCCCAGAGTTTTTGTGGCATCTACCCCAAGTAGTTTTCTGGAAAGCTCCTGATCTGCAAGCCATTCATCAACGCCACCAACTAAAATTGCTTTTTGCTTTCCCAGGTTCAGATCATTCTGAGCCGCCAGCAGGGTCATTTGAACCGGGAAATCAAGATGCGATAAAAATAGATTTTTGCCACGTAAGCCAAGGTGACAGGCGACATAAAATCCTGCTGAATTACTAAGAAGATTAATGAAATCTACAGGCTTAGGCAGAAATTTCTGGAGGCAGCGCTGCTCACACAATCGCTGAAAGACCGAGATGTTACCCTGGCCCGAAGTCAGGTAAATGGCCGTCTTATCTGATAGACTTAACTTGTTGACCGCCATATGGGCTCCCAGGATGGCCAGTTGAATAAAGTGGTCGCTGCGCCGATAGACCTTGCCGCTGACAGATTTGAGTTCTCGCAGGAGATCAGGCTGTTGTTTATCCGGAGTAGTGTTATGGATGCCAATGGCATTTATATGGATCATTGCCCAACTTTCTCGACGATAAATGAGGTATTGTTGCCGCCAAAACCAAAATAGTTCAGCATAAAATATCCTGTCTTCACCGGCATTTCCTTGTAAGTCGGCCCGCTGTCAAACCCACTATCGAGTGTCTCAAAATTAATCGTTGGGGGGATGAATCCGGCATCGACGCACTCCATGGTCAGCAAAAGCTCCGCAATCCCGCAGCCCCCCAAAGTATGGCCAATATAGGGTTTTAAAGAAAAATAGGGCGGAAGTGCGGCAAAGGCCTGCTCCATAGCGCGCAACTCTACCAGATCGGTCAATTCACCCGCTGTGCCATGCGCTTTGACAGCGGTTAATTTCTCAGGCAAGATCCCGGCATCTTCAAGTGCGTCGTAAATCACCTTGGCGAGACCTGAGCCATCTGGATTTGCCCCTGTCACACTGAACGTCTCACAGTTACTTGCACCACCACGATACTGCCACAAAGATGGCTGTATGTCATCCCGGCTCAGTAAAACAGCCCCCACCGCTTCTCCCAGCACCATCCCGCTGCGCCGCTGATCAAAAGGCCGGATCTTTTCCCTGGAGAGCAATTGCATGGCAATAAACCCTTCAAGAGTAGTGGCAGAGGCGAGCTCCAGGCCAAGAACCAGAGCATAGTCAATAATACCGCCTGTTAATAGGGAAGCGGCTTCCATCAAGGCATTGGCACTTGAGGTGCAAGCGGTGTTGTAGGTTAAAGATGGTCCTTCCAGGGCAAAACGTTCCATAAGCCTGGCAGCAAAATTGCCACCGCCAACATGCTTCCGCTGCAAGGAGGCTCTGGACGTGTTGACAACACTTTGTTCAATGGCCCTGCCCAGAGAATAATCAATGGACGACGAACCTAGAAACAGTCCAACGTTGGTCAGATCATGAGGCGCAAGATTGAGCTTGTTTAATAAAGAGCTGACAACCCGGTCAAGATAACCATCAACAACGGAGGCGGGGCAGGGGCAGGGTGTTTCATCAATTCGGTAATAAGGGTAGGTTAGCTTGTCGTTGCCGACCATGACACTCATTGAGCCGACGTTTACTTTTCCGGTACGCAAGGCCTCTATTTTTTGGGCTTCTGGCCCCAGTGCGCAGAGCAGTTCACCACCGAGTATTGTTATCATTATCGTATTAATCCGGCTGGATAAAGTCGGCAAGGGCGTTGATCGTTGTCACCTGGCGGCGGAACGCCTTACTGTCTGGTATGCGAATGCCGAACTGATTCTGTAAGGCCACCGAAATCTGCAGCGCATCGAGCGAATCGAGATCAAGGCCGCTGGCATCAGAAAACAGCAGCACGTCATCAGCCACCTCGGCAGCGGTGATGTGCTCTTTCTCACACTCTGCTATGATCATTGTCTTCAGGCGCATTTTTAACGCCTCATCTAAAGAACCCTTCATGTTTTCTTACCATCAGATGCTTTAAAAATCACCCCGGCGACAAGGAGTAATCCGACACCAAAACCTGCTAAGGCCAATGATTCAGTCAGTACTGCTTCCACTCCGAGGCCACGCAAGAAAATATCAAGAAACCCTTCCAGGCCCCATGACATAGGAGAGACGTTGGCAAAGGCCTGCATCGCAGGCGGCATCACAAATTTGGGCACCATAATACCGCCAATCGCCCCCAGTAAAATATTGACAATACCGCCAACGGTGGTGGCCTGTTCGACGGTAGCAGCCAACACCGCAATCAGCACGGAGGTGCCTATGGCCGCAAGGCTAAGCCCCAGTGAAACCATAAATAAACCGCTTATGGAATTGCCGAGCACCAAGGCCTCACCACCCAAAAGAGGGACGAAAAAAATCCCCACGGCAATCATCAGCCAGACCTGAATCTGGTTGATGATTAGATAAGGTGCAATTTTCCCCGCAAACAGCACCGGCACAGATATATTCATGGCCCTGATCCGCATCAGGGTATTCTGCTTGCGCTCATTGATAAAGATTGTCGACATGGGAATGACCACAAAAAACATCCCGAAAACAATCCACGACGGAACACTTTGCTGGGTGGAGGTTGGTTTTTTCTCAGCGGCCATGGCATTGAAGCGGACATCCACCAATGCCTCAAGATCACTATCTATCGCGGTGAGCTTCCGGGCAGACTCAGGCAAAAAGGGGGCAAGTTCCTCTTGCAGCTTGTCGACTCGAAGCTGCATGATGACCATGGCTAATCTGGCTTTAAAAAGAACAAGCATCTCTTGTTTCACGTCAGCTGCGATGTCGAGTTGAAATAGTGGGGCGCCTTCCTGCTGTTGAACAAGAGCAGCGGCAAAACCGGCTGGCATAGTCAACACGAAATGCAGCGTTTCGTTCAAGGCCTGCTGTTTTTGCCTTGGGCTGGTAATTTCCACCTCATGTTCGGCCATGGCAGGAGCACCACTTAGAAGAGCTCGAACTTTGGCACTCGCGGCAGTATTGTCATGATCAATTAAGGCATAACGTAACAGGGCCCGATCACTGTTGAAGCTGTCTTTGAGGGCCATGGACATAATCAAAATGAAAATTGCCGGCATAATAAAGAGCGCTGCCAGGGCATGCTTGTCACGCAGGACCAGAATAAACTCTTTGATCAACATCGCCTTAAACATGAGATCCCTGTCTGGTCTGACGGATAAAAAGAGCTTCGAGATTTGCTGCACCAAAATTGATATGTTTTACTGCAATATTGTTTGCCTGCAAAACGGCAAGAATATCGGCAATCTTGCAGGCTTCTTGTGTAGGCAGCATCAGTGTCGTGGCATCTATCACCTGGAGGCTGGCGTCTTTTTGGGCCAGCGCATAAAGCGCATCCTCACTGGAACATGCCAGTTCAATAATAACAGAATCGGTTCCTTCTTCCTGCAGCATTGTTTTGAGGTTACCCTGTTGAACGATTCGGCCGCGATCGAGGATTACGACTTCGTCACAGATTTTTTCGATTTCCAGCATGTAATGTGAGGTATAAACTACGGTTTTGCCATACTCTTTAAATGTCTTAATCGTCTCAAGGATATCATTGCGTGATTCAGGATCAATTCCGACCGTCGGTTCATCTAAATAGAGAATTTCGGGATTATTAAGAAGACCAATGGCAAGATTAAGGCGGCGTTGCTGGCCCCCCGAGAGAGTCGCGGCACTTTGATCAAGGAAGGCGTTGAGCCGATTGACTGAAACGGCAAAATCAATATTGTCACGACGCTTACTGACGCTGAGCGGCTGAATTCCGGCAAAAAACTGTAAATTCTCCATCACGCTCAGCTTGTCATAAAGGGCAAGGGACTGGGGAATAAAAGAGCTGCGCTGGCGAATTTCGTGGATTTTTTCAGGCAGGGGCATGCCGAAAATTTCAACCGTCCCTTCCTGAAAGCTGGTTAAGCCATTGAGAATCGAAATAAGTGTTGTTTTACCAGCGCCATTAGGGCCAAGCAGGCCAAAGATACAGCCCTTGCCAATGCTCATATCAAGATGATCCAAAGCACAATGATCATCATAACGCTTCACAAGGTTTTTGATGGCAATCATAGCTTAAACCAGCTTGTCTGCTAATAGTTTTCGATACACAGCCGCTTCGGCATCGGCAACACTTTCGAGCTTCATTCTTAAAGAGAAAAAATCAATCTCCTGGCTTTTTTTGCTGCGGATCGCCTTAACAGACATTAGGGCGAATTCGCGCCACTGATCCCCGGCACTGGTCATCATTTCCGAGGCTTCATCAAGCACTTTACTGTCAAGGAGACTGCCCGCTTCCTGTAAAAAGGAGGCATAGATAAAACGAAACCCGGCCCCCCCTGTCCCGATCTCTTCCTGCATCCGAACAATGTGGCCTAAAAAGAGTTTTGCATAACGGCGGTCTTCCTTGGCCAGTTTGCCAATTTTTCTGGCCAAAGCTCGAATGCCGCTGATCCCGGCAATGGGCACCGGAGTCTTGAGCATGCGTTTGGCACTCTTCCTGATAACTTTTGGAATAATGGTCGCATAATCAACAGTGGCGGGGATTTTTTCCGGATAATAAAGCAATCCTTTAGGCGCCATCACCCCTTTAACAAAACGCGCCTTTTGCAGGGCGCTTGCTTCGCAGCGCACCGGCGCTTCAAAAACCGGATCGCTGATTAAATAGTCGCCATTCTCTTTGCCATAGATGATCAGGTTATGGGCATTAAAGTGAAAGCGCATCTCTTCCGGAAAGTACGGCAGCCAGAAGACCGAAGTCTGAGCGCCAACAATCTCACCGTGGGCCAAGAGCTCATCTAAGGCCTCACTGCCTTTTTGGGGTTGAGAAAAGGTCTGCATCTTCATCCTGATACCAAGATTTTTCTGCAATCCCTTGATAATCGATTTGGGTAAACTGCGATAAGCGACGAGCGGCATGCCGCCAAGTTTTACAAAGGGCAGGTAAGCAAACATCAGCGCCCCAGACAGGCCAAAAACCATCGCCTCAGAGAGCGGCAACCCATAGTGGCGCATCATCAGCGACATAACCCCACTTTCACAGTGGGCAAAATGGGCATGTTCGAAAGCTTTACTCTTCACTTCTATTCACTCTTTCAGGCACTCTGCCAAGTTCCTCAACAGATAGACCCAGCGCCTCAGCGTATCGCCGACGAATTTTCACGGATAGCTGGGTAAACACTGCCGGCTTAAAATGTCTTTTAATGCGCCATTTGTAAATTCCGGTGGATTCGGACAGAACCTGTATATCCATGCGGCGGTCGTACATGTGGAAATATAACGGTGAAACTTCTCCGGAACAGACCTGGCGATGAGCATCACAGGCCAGCCGTTTCAGTTCGCTTAAGGCCTGTTTAGTCACCGCCTCTTCAACTTCCCAGCCGGACGAGGCGACAACGCAGTACTTGCCGCTTTCATCGGTGGCATACATCGCTTTTTTATTATTAGCGTATGTTGAGATATTATGCTGGGGGACTTTGCCGTGCTCCATTTCTATCTAGACCACAGTCAAGCGCATGAAGGCCGTGGAAAAGCGCCCGCTTTCAGGAATGTAGAGCAGCAAGGTCTCGCCTTTTTTTAGGCGGTTCGAGTTGAAAAGTTCTTCGAGGATGATGAAGATAGATGCTGAACCAGTGTTTCCTTTACTCGTTAGATTAGTGAACCATTTCTCCTGAGGAATATCGCAGCCCGCAGACTTCGTACCCGCATATACTTTGTCTTTAAAGTAGCCCGAAGAGTAATGCGGTAGAAACCAGTCTACTTCCTCAGCCACAATTTTGTCCTGGGCAATAAGCTCTACAAGGGGCTTGGTTACCGTATATTCGATAATTTTTTCGTTGAGCAGCTTAACATCCTGCTTAACTGAAAAGATGGAATGCTGCAGCCATTCATTGGGTAAATACTGGCGCCAACCCTTCAGAGAACCATCCGCAAGTTTTTCGGCGCCGGCGTACATGCAGGTATCAAGTTCGGCGGCGTATGATTTTTGATAGATCCAGTCAATCCGCAGGGAGTTGCCGTGGGAATTGGCCGTATCACTCATCCAGACTGCTCCGGCGCCATCACTTAACATCCAGCGTAAAAAATCTTTCTCAAAGGATATCTCCGACAGCTTCTTGAGCTGTTCGGCGTTCAACTCGACCTCCTCAGTAAAATTGTGTCCCCGCATTATTGAAGACGCATTTTCTGAACCAGTGGCAACGGCATCGGTATGCAGCCTGGCGCGAATTGCCATATAACCGTATTTTAGTGCCATAACCCCAGAGAGACAGATCCCGGCAGTGGCAATGGCCTCACAAGGTGGTCCACCAAGTTCACCGTGGACCATTAAGGCGTGGTTTGGCAGCAACTGGTCTGGAAGAGTCGTGCCGCAGGCCAGAAGCTCAATGGTGTTTATATCCCGGCCCTGGCTGCTGAATTTACGGATTGCTTCGGCTGCCAGTTGGGCATTACTATGAGTCGCCTTCCCGGTTTCAGGGTCAATCGCATAATGCCTCGATTGTATCTGATTACTCCGCAGAATCAACTTACGACAGCGTGATGCCCTTCTACCGATCTGTCCAAGAATCGGTTCCATCGATTCATTCGAAACAGGTGCATTCGGTAAGAATGCGGTAATATTGGTAATGTAAACCTGTGATAAGGTCAATTAACTATTTCCCTGATGGTTGTTCATAATAAATAACTGTTTCATCAAGGGCCCGTTTTCTAAAGGGATAGATACTTTTACGGACCAGCATATTCAGCGGGACAACTGTCAGCACCAAGGTTAAGAGAAAAACAGCGTATATGGTAATGACCACATTACGTTGCCAGGAGTTTGGCGCACCAGCTTTTTTTATCAGCTTGCTCCAGATCAAAAAACTTCGATGCGCAATGCGCTCCGTGGCAATTAACTTGCCATTCACATTTACTGCCCCTAGCCCGGCAAGCAGCGGAGCAGCTCCTTGTTCCCCATCTTCTTTGAGAGCGGCGCATAGACGATTACCAAAACGTGATGAGTTCACGATAACCTTTTGGCAAACACCAGCTTTTGGAAAGAACCAAAAGGCGTCTTTTTGGCCGGTCAGCATCCAGCGCGGCGTGGTTACAAAGGTATAGAGTGATTTGCCCTGGTCGGTAAACACAACGTTATCCAGCAAGCGGGCATCAAGATCAGTCAAAAGCGATTTCATTTTTTCCTGGGCAATCAACCACATATCCCGGCAAGAGATAACCGTCACCACAGGCGTTTTGGCAAACAACCTCCTGGCCTGGTCACTTTTCAAAAACCCAGTTACCGGGATCGAAGGAGACAGAAACCAGACCGTGTAGCCCAGGATAATCAGATCATACTCATCCTGACTCTCGACCTCTTGCACCTCACAGCCGTCCAGATACACAGATTCCGGAAAGACATTGAAGAACTTATAAAAAGACCAGGGATACGGATAGGCCTTCTGCGGTTTGATTTCTCGAAAATCACAGAGGATTTCATTGCAGCGCTCCAGCGGTGCAAGCATGGTCTCCAGTACGTTTTTCAGCTGACCGCTTTGCGAATAATACAAGACCAATACTCGTTTCGTCTTTCTGCAATTCATCGCGATGATACCGTTTGAACATATTGAGTGTCGTTATTGGGTAAAAGGCTCATGACAGGCATCTTAATAACATCTTCTAATGGTAGAATGGTATTTTTTTTCTGCAAGTCAGCGAATAAACGGTCTATCTCGGTGAGCCAATAATTTTTACGCTCATTCTGATCAGGGCAGGTATCATGCAGCATCAAAATATCTCCAGGGCGAATTCGGGCCAAAACTTTGGCTGCCAGTCCATCGATGCGCTTATTGCCATAATCAAAAATTCGACAACTGAAATTGACCATAGTCAGGCCGATTTCGGCCAAAACTGCTTTTAATCGTGGATTGGTAATTCCAGCCGGAGAACGAAAAAGATGGGGCCGAACCCCTATGCCCTCAAGAATCGACTGGGTGGTTTGGATATCATTTTTCAGGTCACGATAACTCTTAAACATTAGCAGGCTATCATGCCTGTATGAGTGGTTCGCTACTGAATGACCCTGCGTTAAAATATCTCGAATCAACTGCGGGTAAGCCGCCGCTTTTTCACCAATCACAAAAAAAGTGGCTTTAAGGTTGTATTTGGCGAGAAGCTTCAATAAATCCGGTGTCGATGCCGGAGAAGGGCCATCATCAAAGGTAATGGCAACTCCACTCACCCCGCTTTGGCCATGACTGATAACCGGCAGAAAAAAACTAAACCTGTGTAAAAAAGGGGAAACGGCACAGAGGATTAGAAAAAATGCCAGAGATAGTATTGCCAGTTGCGGAGCAGCCGCAAAAACCAAAGCTGAGAAGATAATTGTCGCAAGGCCAATCTTTTCGGCTAGAGACCAGGGGGCCTTGGGGTTTGTTTCAGAGATCATGATTTCTTGTTAACCCGGGCCACAAACCAATACAATTCATCATTGACTGCAGATATGTTATTGGATTCAACGGAAAACCCGGCATCAATCAACAAGGCGCTTATCTTTTTTGCAGGTCGATAATGAGCGGTCAGGCCGGACAATTTAATTTTCAACTCTTCAAAACGCCAGACCAGGGAGGGTTTCCCCTCAGGAACAATTACATATCTGGCCGCCAGCACACCACCATCTCTGATGATGTGAAAACAGTTAGTGAAAACTGCGCTGATGGTTTTATCATCTAAATAGTGCATCATATCAAGCATTAAAACAATATCAGCTGGATCCGAGAGATCGGGCATTTCCGGTGCCCATCCCTGTTTGATAACACCTCTGTCTCCGGTTATTAAGGAGGCAATCCGCACCCTTTCAGGATCAGGCTCAATGCCAAAAACCCTGGCATTTTTAAACTGTTCGAGACACCATGCCGCCGGAACTCCATAGCCACAGCCAATATCGACAATAGTCCTGACATCGTGACATGCGGCAAGCTTGGCCGTAAGATCAACAAATAGCGGGTCAAGTCTCAACTTAAAGCGCGCAAACAGGCGCGGATAGGCTTCAACCTGCGCATATCTTCTGCGAACACGACGGGGCAGATCTGCGGAGTCTAGGGCTAAAGGATACTCGTGCTTAGAGAACTGCGCTTTGAGCAGAGGCGGCAGCAGCACAAAAGCACCGATCAGCGAATAACCGATACCAAGTAATGAGGTCAGACCGGCGCTGTTCAACAGAGAGTGCTCAGCAGAAACCAGCCCCCCAAAACCAAGAAGCGTTGAGGCAGAGGCCATGAAAACGGCCATCCGCACAAGCTTATAGGATGAATGCCCGGTTGATCTATATCGCTGATGGGCCCTGACAATAAAAATTGAATAATCAATTCCCATCCCTAAAATAATTATTGATAACATGAGGCCGGGGATATCCAAGGGATGCCCTAAAATCTTTAACGTTCCCAACGTAGATACGTAGGCAAATGCAACCGGCGCCAGAGTAATTAAGGTAAGCCGCCAGCTCAAAAAGACCAAGAACAGAAGAACCGTTACAGTTGCCGCCAGTATCAAAAACATCCTGGTAAATGTTGAGAAAAGAAGATCCCCTAACTTTTTAGAAAAATATTGTGGTTCAAATATTTTCCCGTAACGACTGTATTTTTCTAAAAAAGCATCCGCCTTATACTGTTCGCCGGGGGTAATCGTTATAAACTGGACCAATGTCGTCTGATCCTTGACCTCGGAGATCCCTAGAAGATTATAAAAACGAGACGGAATTGGACTCTCAGGTTGATAGCTGGTGGTATCAAGAGAATCAAAAAAAGGCGAAAAGGCATTAACCGCAAACCCTAAGGTCATGGATGAGTCGGTCAGGGAGTGCTTCACCGCGCTGATCGTATTGTCGGTCCAAAAGGATCTCCAGGCCGCAAAATTTTCCTTACGCCTCTTTTCCCCTGGAAATATCATGGCCGGCACAAAGGCCCCGGCCAGCAAGTCGGCTTGGATATCACCTTCAATGGTAGCAAGCAGCGCGTCATCAATTTGTCGTATTTCGTCAATGGAGGGCGCAGAAATCATCAGATAACTTTTACTGGCAATATCACCCCAGACCTTAGCAAACTGGCGGTCTGCAGCCAGAGTATCCCGACTCACGGTATTCATGGTATGTAAATCTGTATTAAATTCAGGCTTTGCATAAAAGACCATCACAACAGCAAAAAGCGCTGCGACAACCGCCCCTGTTTTTCCAAAGTTAAAAAAGTTATCCACAACTTTTTGTAAGGGCAAGGCCCGACTGCTGCCAGGAGGCAGGGCGGGAAATATTTGGGGGAAGACCAGGTGCACAAACAAAAAAGAGAACAAAACACCAAGGGCGGTAAACTGGCCAAGCTCGACAAAAACAGGAAAGCCGCTGAAACAGAGAACAGTAAAGGCGCCGATGGTTGTCAGAACGGCCATTAGCCCCACCGCCCACACCTCCCTGGCCGCCTCTTTGCCTTTGGTCTCATGGGGGCAATCTAAAAAGAGCAGATAGGCGATACCATGGTCGACAGTAATTGAAATAATGGCCCCGCCAAACCCCAGAACCATTATTGATATAGAAGAGTGAAAAAAAGAATAGACAAAAAAGGCGGCGGCGGTGCCAGCCAAAGCAGGAACCAGTGCTAACAGGCCAATCAACGGCCTGGGAAAGGCCAGCAGCAGTAACAGGGCAATTCCTATGGTGGCAAGAAGAATGGCACGATTTACATCGCTTCTAATAATACGTTCATTGTCCAGGGCGGCTCGATATGAGCCTGCCGGGGTCAGTGTAACAGTATACCCCTTGCCTGCAAACCTGTCAGTCAATTGGCCGGCAAGGTCAGATATCAGCTGCTCAATTTTTCTGGCAGACGCGGTATTAGAACCTGTCATTACGGGCCGGGCGGTGACCAGCAGATGGCGGCCATCGGCGGAAAAAAGTTTGCCATTAGACATACGGGCGTTGCCTGATGGTGCAAGCATAGCCATTTTGGCCAGTATCAGATCCTTCAGGCCGAGAGGATCGGCGGCAATAAACTCAGTTTGTCCAATGCCGTCCATGCTGCTCAGATCGGAGAATATACCTGTAACCTTCCTGCTAATCTCAAGGGCAGTTAAACGCGGGGCAACAGAGTCGCGCAACTCACTTGCCGAAAACAGAAACGGCAGATTATTCACCACCTGCAATGCCAGCTCAGGGATCAGGTTGCCCATTTCTGACATGCCCACTTGGGCAAACAGGCCGCTTTCAACAAATTTATTCTCGACAAACTCAGCACAGGCCAGCAGGGTTTCGGGATCATCCGTATCAAGCCCGATATCAACTGCTATCTGATCATGAATTGGGTGATTGGTGAAGATATCAAGGGCATCGGCAATTACCTTGTTACTTGTAGGCAGAGAGCGAACCACATCGGTTTCGACATCCAGCCGCATAAAACCAAATGCGGCAAGGGCGCCAAACAATACGACAATTTTAATTAAGAGACGAAAATTGATCATTTAAGAAAAAACCCTTACTGAAACTGTCTGAATATAAAAAACACCAAGGCGGCCAGCGCCAAGATATGACCAATAATTATCGGCGTCTTATAGCGTTGAAATAGCTCATTTGCCTTTTGAATGAAATATAAGCCGCCCAACAGCCGCCTCAGTGTATCAATAAAAAACTTATTATCAGTTGGAGAGTTGCTTTGAAAGGAAAATGAAGGGTAAACCGCATAGAAATTTTGGTTAAGCTGAGCCAAAAAAGCATCATAGGGAACTCCCTGCCAAGGCTTTGCAACCACTCTTTCTGCAAACTGCCGGGTAATGGCGTAGGCATGTGACAGGCACTGGTAGGTAATTTTTACCACTGATTTGCTGGTTGTTTTTGAGCTCCGGCGCACAATACCGCCCAAAAACAGGATATTCCAATTTGGATTTTCCCTCAGAAAACAAGATACCTCTTGAAGCGTTGAATCTTTGAAACCCTTAAAGATAATATCATCTTCAAATATCAGGATATGCTCGGCACCAGCAGCAAGTGCACTTTGCAAACAAGCAATATGCGACTGATAGCACCCTTGCTCAGGTGAGGCAGCATGTTTTTTAACGACCACAAATTCGACCCGACCCAGCAAACCGACGCTGGCAAACTGCCTTTTTGCCTCAACCCGTCTATCGGTACGATCATCTATTGAAATACAGTAGATTTTATCAAAAAATGACCAGCTATCTAAAGAGCACACAGTGACAATCCATGATTATGTTGTTAAAATGGTGGTTAACTATGAAAAAAATTATCGATCTGGTCAAAAGGTACATTGTCGAAATTTCCCAAGCAGATTTTGTCCGTCTGGCTATTGAAGAACAGGCCGACCTCAGCGCCTTCAAAGAAAAGCCGTCTCTGTTGACAATTAGCGGAGTATTTATTATCTGCCTGAGTTTTGTGCTCGGCTGGCCGGCCGTGGCAGGCCTCGGCGTCCTGTCGATCCATCTTAATGAACCACTGGTTGTAGTGATTGGCGGCCCGCTGACCTACGGACTATCCCATCTTGTTTTTATATTTGGAATGTATCTCTCCGGCGGAACCTACACGCTGATATTTTGCCGTTGGCTGACCAGGGTATCAGTGGAAAGGCTTTTGGCATTGGGTAATGGACAACAGGCCGACATAGATTTGCAAAAATAAACCATTCCGCCCAAACTGTCTTTTTATTTATCGTCCCACGCGCTGATTAGCTGATTAATCGGCAGTAGTCCCATGCATTTACTTCCATCAGAGCAAAACACCGAGGCCGAGCAATACTTGCAGCAGATAAAACGAAAGGATAGCGAGCCCCAGGAAGAAATGAACCTGACGAAAGGAGCTTGCTTGAGTGCCGGTGATCTTTCGGGACACTAAGGAGGTAGCCAGGATGAGGGAAACGATAACGCCCCCAACTGATAGATGGGCCGGATATTTGAGGATATTTCCGGAATTCCATAACACACACCTTTTGTTTATTCCACTACTTCGATTATCCCTTCCATGCCTTTTCCCTGATGATCTTCAAACCATAATAACGATTTATCACAGTAGATCGTATACTTACCAGTTTTGGTGGGAGTGAAGTTGATCGGCAAGAATTTATCCTCCAGATTAACATTGAAATCGATGCCGGCTTCCGGGGCCTTAACAATGATATTGTGTGGTACAAAACCGCTGGCCTTTCGTACGAGAAGTTCAACAGGCTTATCGACCTTCACCACGATATGGTTCGGGTCGAAGTAATACCCGCCGCCAATAAGTTCGACGTGCTGCACCCCATCTTCGCCAACGCTTGCAATCAGCAGCTTTTCTTCACCCGGTGCAAACTCCACCATCGTTTCGGCTGCGATTACATGCCAGGGTAAAAAACTGACAAACATAAGAACCAATAGAGCGAATTGATATTTAGAACGTTTCATTTTAGCCTCCTTTTTAGTTAACAGCAGTCCTACCATTTAATTTCTTGTCCGGCGATCCATCCCAGGTTGTCAATCCCATGTTCTTATTCTCTGCATCCGCTCTTGCGACAATTAATTCTGCCGCGGTATGACGATGAACTGCATAGTGTAATTTGCTCTGCACCAATTTGAAAAAGGTCTGGGTTGCTTTGGCGTCTGCGGTTTTGAAGATAACAAAGTTCTGAACTTTTCCCGGGAGATCTGAATTCGTCATGCTTTCACCTTCGATACCCGCCGTAGGGGCAACCCCATGTGGTTGCCCATCGCCATCAGGGCAGGTACGGGGGCCTGCCCCTACAGGGAACCGGCGATTGTAAATGTCGGCATCGTATGTCATAACGCCACCCGCACCTCCCTGTTCATCAATTTGGGCAGGAGGGTGTCGCGGAGCGCTTCTTCCACGACACTCTGCCGTGCATGAAATACGTAAATATGACATTGTGCTGATTTGTTTTTTAGGGTGTCTATCATTGGTTAATCGAATCCTAAAAACAGCTATGGAACAGGCATTCACCTAGCTTATTTTATTGGTTCTACAATTAGTTGAAGAGATGTGCAATTTATTAGCACCCTGCGAAATGAGAATTTCTATAGAGTTACAAATTACAGAATCGCATTTTGACTACACTTAATCCAGGTAGGCGGTTTCAGGCGGCCTCCACTGACATCGCGCATCTTAATACCACAGACGGTCTCAAATAACTCACCTTGAGAAGTATAAATCCACAGGTCAAAAATCAGTTCATCCGCTTTAACTTCAATCGGGATAACTCTGGTTTCATATGTAGCCCCGGGTTCGGTAAACTCGCTGATTGTCCGGCTGGAAAAACCTACCGGAAAGGGGATAAATCCGGCGTAACGCTGGCCCCAGACACAGGCGGCATGAAAGGCAGCATCGAGAGGAAAGGGGGAACCTAAACCGCCACCGAGTGCAGTTGACGGCAAAGCAGGTGCCATCAATCTGGCCCAGGCCCCCTGTTCAAAGAGATACATATCACCGATAATATTTTGATAGGCCTTACCAAAAGGAACAAGTTCCCGGTAAACCTGCTGGGAGGACAGTTTAAAGGCCGATTGTGGAAGGGTAAATCGAGTTGGATCTGCTTGAGGAGTCAGATCTGCTCTGTGCGAGGAAAATGTCACTCGGCCATGTTCAACGATCCGGGAAATTGCCTTTTTATGGAATTTGCTTAGTAATTTTGCAGTGATCTGACCAAGGTCATGTTCAGCAATTTCGACCATGACCTCAAGCTCATGGTCAGCCGGGCCAATTTCAAGAAATTTAGCAAAATGTGCCTCATACATTTTGCTGATCTCAATATCAGGCCTGAACTTGGTAACTTCGTTTGCTAGAACGGCCAGAGTCTCCACCGCCGGCAGAATCATCTTGCCGGCAAAACAATGATCCCGAAACCAAGGTTGAATCTCGATGGTAACCGGCAACCGAGAAAGGACAGTTATTTCGGAAACCTCTGCCATAGCTCACGTGTTTTGTCATCAATTTCAACGGGAGTCCCGGAAGTGTTTACGGCGCAATGTTTAGTAAATCCGGTACAGATTATCTCACCTGTTTGCTGGTTGGTTATAACGTAGTCAAACTGCAACTTGACCAGTTCCAGGGCGGCTGGACTGGTATGGATAAGCATCAGGTCATCGTAGAATAACGGGGTATAGTAATTGACCTCAATTTTTATGATCGGATAGATATAACCGCTCTCTTCAATTTCCCGATACGGATAGGCCGTATAGCGCATTAAAGAGGCCCTGCCAAACTCAAAATACCTGAGATAATTGGCATGATAAACAACCTGGGAACGATCAGTATCCACATAAAGGGTACGCAGTTCACATTGGTGCCAGACCCTGCCGCTATTTTTATCCCGGACAAAAGGTTTATCTTGATCCAAAAATTCAGGAATAAAAGGTTTTGGTCTCAATTTTCTACTCCAAAGGTATTGCAGTTAATAGGGCGGTGGTATCGCTTTTAATACGACGAATGATGTTCAAATACCCTTAAACACAACACAGCAGTTTGTTCCACCAAAACCAAAGGCATTGGAAAGAAAAAATTCATAGGTATGTTTTCGGGCAATATTTGGAACGACATCAACATCATCAAATGCAGGATCGGCTATATGGTTTACAGTGGGCAGCACCAAGCCCTTGCCCATTGCCTCGATACTGAGCGCGGCTTCTATGGCGGCGGAGGCGCCTAAGGTATGACCAATCTGGGATTTATTAGCGGTAACAGGAATCGTAGACAGCTTTGCACCAAATATTGTTCGCAAACATTCAATCTCGGTACTATCGCCTGTTGGCGTCGAGGTGCCGTGGGCATTGATGGAACCAATCTCTGCCGGACTAATCTCTGCATCGTCGATTGCTTGAGATATCGCCCGGATAATAGTTTGAGGATTAGGTCTGGTAAAATGTAAGGCATCAGATGTCCAGCCAATGCCCATGACCTCAGCCTTTGCCTCAAGACCTAATGATTGAACCATCTCTTCTGCGGCCAGCACGACAACACCGGCACCTTCCGAGAGTACAAATCCTTTCCGATCAATACTGAAAGGCCGTGATGCCAAAGTCGGATCTCCAAAAGCCCGATCCTTGGGCCCTACTTTAATAGTTGCCTGCATGTTGGCAAAACCCTGAATAATCTCGGGCACCAGACAGGTCTCAGCACCACCGGCAAGAACAAAGTCACAATCCCCGTCCCTGATCATCCTGGCCCCGATGCCGATTGCGTGATTAGCAGAGGCACAAGCTCCCTGGGGCGAAAAAATCGGGCCGCTAAAGCCCAGCAGCATCCCAGCCTTGCCAGCCGGTAAATTGGCGCATAAATTCGGCAGGAGGTAGGGGCTGACCTTCAAGGGACCTCGATTCACATAGTTATCCATAGCAATTCGATATGAATCCGTGCCGTTTAAGGCTGAACCTATCAGGCATGCGGTTCTGGGTCCGGTTTCGGCGTTCATTTCCAAACCGGCATTTACCAGAGCCTCACGGCAGACCTGCATGGTCAGAAAAACATAATCAGCATCCCAGACTGCCGCCTCTTTGCGGTTGACAAAGTCAAGATCGGCAGGATTCCAGTCTGGAATTTGGCCGACAATATTACTTCTGGTCGTAACTTCGCATTTTGTTATTTTCTTGAAACCGGCCCGCCCCTCGACCGCCCCCTGCCATGTTTTGGCAAAACTGTTCCCTAAGGGGGTGGCGGCCCCGTAACCGATAACAAATACACGTCTATTTCTGGGTGCTTTCATAGGTAGTGTCTGCCTTATTAAACCCTACGGAAAACAGCGCAGCAGTTACAGCCGCCAAAGCCAAAGGCATTTTTGAGAACAAACTCCTGGGTAAGCTGCCGTTTGCCCTCTGAGACGCAATCCAGGACCATTTCAGGGTCAGGTGTGTAGTTGATGGTCGGCAGCAACCAATCATGCTGCATACCATGCATAGCAAAAATGGACTCAATCACACTGGAGGCCCCCATGGCATGGCCAATCAATGACTTATTGGCAGAGATCGGCGGCAGCGCACCATCGAAAAGATCCAGCAGAGCGTCATATTCGACCTTGTCGCCAACTCTGGTGGAGGCGGCATGGGCATTGACCGCATCAATATCCTGCCTGGTAATTCCGGCATCGTGTATCGCATCAGCCATACATTGCCTTACTGTCTCAAAATATGGGGCAACAAAATGATGGGCATCTGAAGTCATGCCCCAACCGGCAAGTTCAATGGCATATTCTAGACCATGGGCCTGGGCAAACTCTTTAGTGGCGAGTATCACCGCCCCAGCCCCTTCTGAGAGCACAAAGCCACGACGGTTTTTTGAAAATGGCCGACTGGCCTTGTCCGGGGCCTCATTCTCCTGACCTTTTTGGGGATTATAGCAGCCGTTCATGGTGGCAAAGCCGGCCACAATCGGTTCAACCAGGGCAAAATCAACCGCTCCGCAGATAGCCACATCAGCTCTGCCCTGAGCTAAAAACATGGCTCCGATAACCATTGATGACAGGCCCGTGGCACAAGCGGTAATAGTAGAAGTTATCGGCCCTCGGGCCTTGGTCTGAATGGCAATCTTGCCGCCAACCATATTGATGCAGGCATTGGGATTCGTGTACGGATGAGGCAGTTTATTCTCTGCCATCAGTCGCCGGTCGGCCTTGAGTACCGCATCCACCCCGCCAATGGCAGAGCTATAGGTAACCGCAACTCTGGGAGAAAGATCAGGCGTTATCTCAATTTTACTTCGGCAGAGAGCCCGGGTCACCGACAGCATAGAATATTTAAAAACAGGAGAGCTCCAGGAGGCCTGGTGCCTTGCAGAGAGGAAAGGGTAGGGTTCATCGTCGATATCCGGAACCTGCCCGGCAATATGGACGGGAAAATCATCACCCGTCGCAAAGCGGCTCAAAGGTCCAATGCCACTCTCGCCGTCAAGGGCCTTCTGCCACTGGCTCTCGAGATCGCTGCCCAGAGGAGAGATCGCATCATACCCGAGAATGACAGCTTTTTTCAGGCCCATATGGCCCCTACCAGGGGATAAATTGGTAGAGTTTTGCAAACATTTCATACACCTCTATCCAGTTCTGCAGATCCTTGGTGGTGCGGATATGATCCCGTTTATTGACCATTACCCAACTCATATGGGCGGCGCCATCTTTACAGGTAGAACAGTCACGGGTCTCGGAGGTGCAGCAGCGATGCATAGTTTTAAGATCAGAGGCCCAACGAATAAAATTAGTTAAGCGTTTTGGTCTTGGCTCACGCTTATCCAAAGTATCGGTCACCGATGGGCACTCATTCCAGCCAAAGGGGCGGCCCAGCATTTGGCCGGTGGTAATAATCTCGTGATAGTATTTTGAAGAGATGACAGTCTTGGGATATTTATCAAGCATATCATCCATTTCAGCCCGGATAGCGACAAGCTGCTCCGGTTGCCAGGAAAATCCGTCAAACCCCTCATCATTAGACAACAGCTGCATATGAACTTTCAGACCGACATCGGCAACTTTTTTGATATTTCGCTCAATCTTGCCAATCTGCTTGGGGGAGATGGTATAGAGATAATAGGTGTAGGGATCTCCAGCATAATTGGCACTGGAAATCGTAAAGGTATCTTTTCCTCTCAGAAACACTTCGTCTTCTGCGTCACCCCATAAAGAGATCCCGACCATCATGTCAGGGAATCGCTCCCTGGGGACCTTAATCAAACCGTTGGTGGCACAAAAGGTTGGCAGCCGTTTGTAAAAGGCCTCGATTCTGTCCAGGCACAGAGTCGGCTCCCCTCCGATCAGGATGGCAAGGTTGACGCCTCTGGCCATCTCATTCTCAACAAAAGCATCCCATTTTGTGATATCTTTTTCTTCTGAGGCAGCTTTGTGCTCATCCGAAGAGAAGAAAAAACACCCTTTACAGCGAAGATTACAGCGATCCGTTACATCATATATCGAACTGCGGATATTGAGTTTCGAGATCTTCTTATAACGTTCGTACCAATGTTCATCCAACAAAGAACTTACAGTTTTCATATCAGGTATTGTTTTGGGTTGTAGATCTATGATTAATTACTCTTAAGCTTCAGCAGAAGGGGGGGCAATGAACCTATCACAAAGATTTTGGCCCTTTGTGTAATCCTTCACCCAAACGGCCAAATAGGTGTCGACATAATCGAGCCAGGCCTTAAAACTCTCAGGATCAGAGGCATGCCGATACATCCTGGCGGTTACCACGGCACTACCGGCTGCATAATGCCGACAATCGTCACAATCCGTATCGGGAACACAACAGGCCGCCTCCCTGTCCCATTGAAGATCTGTCCTGTATTGCCTGAACGAGCGGCCAAGACCGATATCAGAGAGAGGATTCCGGCGGGGATAAGAGCACGAATAAAGGGCATGCAGACCTTTCGGGTCAGTATGGGCCACTATATTGTAATGGGAATATACCACCGTTTCAGGATACTGTAGCAATAACTCAGTCATGGTTTGGCGAGTTCTGGCCAAAGTGTCTGGGTCATGGCGAAGATGCCCTTGGTAACCCTCTGGAGCAGAAAACATATTAAAGGTAATTTTATGACCGTTTTGGGCCAGCAGAGCAGTTACCTCCCGGGCCTGATCAATATTAACCGGGGTAAACGTGTAAACAAATATTGCTCGTGGATCATCTTGGTAATTGACGATCTGCCTGGCCAACATATCTTTGGCTTTGCGGATTTCAAGGCTGGTCTGGTCATTACCCCAAACGGAGATATGGATTTTATAATCAATATGGAGAGGAATATGGATCAAACCATTGGTGGCAATAGCACCTAATGGAATTGTGCGATAACAGACTTCACATAACTGGGGGACAAGCGAGGGCTCGGCACCGGCAAGCACCACAAAGGTTATGCCTCTTTCTTTCTCTGCTTCCAGCAGAGTCTGCCAACTATTTTCATCCAGATTTTCTTCGGCAAACTGCTTTTCTCCGGCAAAATAATAGCACCCCTCACAACGAACATTACAGCGGTGGGTCATATCATAGGTGGATTCGCGCAGGAAGAAATACTTCCTCACCTTTTCAAATCTTTCCTTGATGACCGGATCAGCAATTATTTCGGAAAATTTATACTCTTTTTTTCCTGTAACCGAGGAGTTCACTTAATCGTCACTGCGTAACTTGTTGGTAATGTATTCGGCAATAATCCGCACGGTAGTCAGTTTTGGATAATCATCCTCATCAATTCTAATGCCGTACTCATCTCGAAGTACCAGGGCAACTGTGGCAAGATCCATGCTGTCGACCCCAACTTCATCGACCAAATCAAGATCAGGGTCGAAGGTCTCCGGGGTGACATCATCAAGTTTTAACTCATTGATAAGTATCTGGGCAATACGAATGGTAGTTTGGCTAATATCGTTTTGCATCGCGGTCTTTATTTCTCCTTATTTTCAAGCATTAGTACACCGGAGCATACTTCTTCTTCACTGACCTCTATGCGGAAAGAGTAACTATTTGCAGCCTTCCCGGGAAGAGCATGAATACTTAGTAAATCTTCAGGTTTGCACAGTTTTTTAAACTTAACCCTGCTCAAACTTCGTATATATAAATCATTTTTGCTGAATTTGGAAATAAGATCAGAAACCATTCCCAACTGAGCTATCCCCGGCAAGATTGGCGCCTCTGGGAAATGCCCGGCAAACCACGGAGAATCAGCTTCGATTTTTACTTTGGCCGATATTTCAAGTTCAGCAGATTGTTTAACTTCAACAAGCGTATACCACATAAAAATTGTACCTTCCTATGAAAAGCGCCCATCCATCCGTCTCTTTGACTACAATCCGCATAAACACTGGCATTTCATTAGAAGAAGGCCGTGCGAACTTACCAATAAATAAAAAATATTTCAACAAAACCCGGAGAAAACTGGATATTCGATATGAAGAACACAGTGGCGAGGCCAGGCCCAAGAGGTGTCAACCTGCAACCTCCAGAATTGTCACGCGTCGCTTCGTACCCCATATCAAGCAAGCCTGCCAGTCCTTCGAGGAATCGGCCTGTGAGGCACTTCCTTGATGTCGGCAGCAACTCGCTTATCGTACCAAGTACTCCCACAGGGGCCCAACATACCCTTTTTCATGCATTCTGGAAACTACGGCTGAGCTTTCAGTGCCGCCGGAACCAAATATCCAGTTTATCCGCTGGCCTGCTCTTTGTTGCACAAGCTCATTAATTTCATCAAGACTGATGGCATCTGGTGCATAAAAAACCGGCTCCAACATCTCCATGCTGCTGGAGATTTTCCCTTCTGCCAAGGCAATATCGTATAGTTGAGTGTGGGGATAAATTCTGATACCAAGAAAGAAAAATAAAACTGTTTTGTTAAGCCCTTCTATTTTATCCAGGCAATCGTTAACCGTAGCCGCAGATTCTCCCGGACCACCTAGTAAAAAGTAATGGGCAACATGCAAGCCTGCCTCAACAGCCTCATTATGGGCCTTAAAGACATCATTTGCCCGGAAAGGTTTGTGGTAAGAAGTCAGCATTAAATCAGAGAGTGATTCAGTGCCAAATTCTACATGGGTTAAGCCCGCCTCGGCCATTGTCCTGAAATAGTTTTCAGGGTGTTTGATAGGAGCAAAAAACGCTCCCCAGGGAGTTGATAGTCCGGCGCTTTTAAACGCTTTGGCCACAGCGAGACTGTGCTCAAGATCTGAATTAAAGGCTGAATCGGTAATAAAAAGGTATTTAGCTCCGGCTTTCTGGAGAGAAATTGCCGTTTCTGCGACCGCGCCGGGCTCACTCAAGCGATGCCGTCTTCCCTCAATGTGAGGATAGGGGCAGTAGATGCAATTAAATGTGCAGCCCCGTTTGGTCTGCAGGTTAAACACCCCACCTCTTTTCATGTAAAACTGATTATGGGCAGAGTCTGTTCTGAAATCCCTGTTCAAAACGCCCGACCAGGGTTGAGGGGTCGAACTTGAAGAGAATTTCGAAATGATGCCTGGAATTTCAGTTACATTTCTACCCTCACTTAAGGCCTCAACCAGCAGGCCAAAGCGTTCTCCTTCGCCAATGACGCCATAGTCAGCCCCTAATTTATCGAAAACCGACTCCGGCAAAATTGTGAAGCCGCTGCCGCCGCAGACGATACAAGCATTGGAATGTCTCCTGAGCCAGGCAATAACATCACGATATTCGTTAACACAAAACAGTGAATCGCCGGCATCGGTGTTATCAATATTACGGCAGGAAACCCCAATAATGTCAGGGGCAAATTCCTTAAGAATCCGGCCAAGCGACTCGTAGGTTTCAACATTCATATCAGCGATTCGCACTTGGTGGGCTTTAGATACTGAGCCAGCCACATAGTCCAGGCCTATAGGGTAAACAGGATAGGGAACCGTAAGTGTATTCGGTGAGATCAATAAAATATTCATGGAGCATGTAACTCCATTGCGGTGATAAATTGACCAAAACCTAAAACGAGAACCCCTTTTTGTTCAAATGACCTTTGGCTGCCGCCAGCAAGCTCTTTTGGCAGCGCCCCCTTTTCTAAAAACTCCAACGCCATAACTGCCGCAACGGCAGACGCAGAAGCAAATTCACCGGTTAGCTGCCTATAGTCAATAACCGGCCCTGTAAATCCTGAAAGCTCCATGAACTGGGCCAGCTGCCGATCACCCTCTTTGCGGAAAGCCGCTGGTATACCGACCATCAGCACTCCATAATCAGCTGCCAGCTGGTTGGCGCCACCAAGGGCTTCAAGCAGAGCTTCAAAGACAGCAGTACTTTTTGAATTTTTATAAAAGGAGGTGCAAATTGTAACGCCATTCCCGCTAGCGTTTCTGGTCAGGCAAAAACCGGCGCCGCCATCAACCAGAGGTGTATTCGCATTAATCGATTGGTCGAAAAGATGAGAGAACTGAGGGTGCCCTTCATCGGCGCCAATTACGAAGATCGATTCGTCACGACTGTCAGCTAGAAGTTCCGCACTCATTAATGCCTGCTCAAATGAATAATCAGCACCGCTCGTAGTAATATTGGCGCCGGTGCAGTTATGCTGGATCGCCACCTGGCTGGCTGGCCCATTATGCACAGAGCCAA